>CACYCZ010000084.1 GCA_902773055.1 uncultured Bacteroidales bacterium | reverse complement strand
CTGTAATTTTGATAATTATGACAATTCACGCAGTAAGACTTATCCTCCAATCTGGTCAAACGCGGATTTTCGATTATCGGAGTTTGCTCAAAGGTCGTAAGGTCACGCTGATACAAGCCCATTAAACGATACAGGACATAGCTGGGTTCTATCAGTCTATAGGACAGATATTTGTCTATTTCCTCTTCCGCTATCTTGATATTATATTTAGGATAGCTTATCCATTGCCCATCTCTAAGCACATATATCTGTACTTCCAATGACTTGTTCTTGTTGTTTTGCAAATAGTTATGCCATTCATCCATATCAAATTTGATAACACCCGTCTTACCGCTGCCGGCTATCATGTCATCGTGTCCATTTGTTATACGGCATATGAATTTGTCTCCTTTTTCCTTAACCATAAAATTAAGGGGAGCAATATTGGGAGGAATGACAATATTGGTATAGTCTGGAAAAATCCTCACTTTTTTCGTCGTTTCCTGTGCATTATCCGGAATACTATATGATGAGTTGCAGCTATAGCATAAAAGCAACACAACGGAAATAAATGTAAAATGCGTAATAATCCTTTTCATAGCAGTTTTAATTGACTCCAGAACCATTGGGGGAACTTGAGATCTTGTTCAGCACATTATCTTGTTCTGTATAACTTTCATCCATAAGATTTTGATAAAAATAATAGAATGAATATTTGCCTGTGTATTTATCTTTCAGGGCCTGGCCTTTTTCTTTGGTAGACCAGCCCTTCATTGCTCCTGCCTCATTAAGCATCTGCTTGGTCGTGGCCACTGCATATTCCGGTATCTGCTGAAGGAAATTAATATCGTTCTTTCTCATTGCCTGCACCACCAGGGCGTCTTCAATGCAGGCCGGAACTTCGTCTTCACTTCTCAGCATCTGGGCTAACCTGATGAATCCATCCATATCCTTTGTGTACAGACATGCGGCAATACAGTTTTTCAATACTGCTGTTGAACGACCTCTGGTCAGCATTTTATGATAACCAATAAATGTCGGTACAGGGAACTGCTCCTCATAGGCATCATCTGTCGGCATCATGTTGTATACTGCCATCAGATAGTTGTCATTTCTAACCAGGTCATCATCAAACAACATCGGCTTGTATTTTTTAACAAAATCCTGCTCAAAAGGCATTTTCCCTATAATCTCGATGTACTTTCCGGCTAACTCTTTTTCGTTGTTCAGCAAGGCTGTCAAGAACATATACTTGAGTTTATAAGCAGACTTTCCTGCCATAACAGTATGCTCCATGCAATAATGGTATGCCGTATTTATCAGGCCACAATGGAAATCAGCTTCTGCCTCATATAAAAACATTCCAACATCCAGCATATCTGTCCTGTTTATTAAGTAATTGCGGGGATACTGGTAAAACAGATCAAATAATTTTTCATTTAATTGGTCAGTCATCAGCAAGGCTATTGCATAATATGCTGCAACAGTCCTGGTTGGTGTCTTTACTTCCTGGGCATATTCTATCATCTCATACCATTCCTGATTCTGACACAATCTCATCATCTTTGTAGATGCCAAGGAATCCTGACGATATACCTGACAGAAGAATGTTATCGAGACAAACAAGAGCACCACAACCAGGCAGTTGATATAATTAGGCAAAATGGCATCAACCTTTAGGTCTGAAAATATGCCGGAAAACTTCTGGTTTCTGACAAAGCGCAATACAATTGAGATGACCATTAGCAGTAATAATGCTATTACCGGTACATAGAAAATCGTTGCCTGGTCGTAATGATAAAAGACATTCATTCCAAGATATACGATAAGGCTTAACCATGATAGACCTGGGATTACCGCCAATAAGCGCCAATAGTTTTTAAGGTTAAAGATATATATCAAGAAATATGTAATCGCCGTCAATATGAATGAGAATACAAGTCCTCCAAGCCAGGAATACCTGAAAGACAACAAGAAGAAACGGCCTAATACTTGCAACAAACCGTTTTTGACACACACAACTTCCTGCATCAGTACGCTGTCAAAAGCGAAATAGGAGAATTGCTCACATATATAAAATACGTCCCGATAGATTATGGCTGCAAAAAGACAATACAATATAAATACTAATCCGAGCAATGGAATCTTGGGCAAACGTATCTTTTTCTTTGTTTTCACGCTCAAGACAGATGTTTTTTCTTTCTTGTCGGCATCATATGGTTTATTTCGTTTTGAACTCATACCTATATATTTCTATATTTAAAAGCAAATTTAACTATTTTAGTACACATATCAAATTACAAGTGAAATTTTTTATTGAATTTCCAGCCGACAAACAGAAAAAGGAATCATTTTCAGTTTATCCCGCCAATGAGTCTTATGCCGTACCTCTGCATAAGCCTGCTCACGATGACTGAATAATTTCGCACATCTGTCCGACAGGACAGTACAAATTAACAACTTTTAACACCTTTGGGGACACTTTGATATTGTTAACATACCCCTGCCAGAAGGCGTCGTAGAGAGGGTAAATTTAGCAGGCCTGCAAAATTTTGCTGGGAAGCCTGCGCGTTAAAACTGGCAGGCCTGCCAGCAAAAACTACAAGGCCTGACAATTTTCGCAGAATGCGGACACAGGGTATAAAAATATAAAAATGTGTGAATTTTTATAAAATCTACAACTCTGCCATACAGGGAATACGCACAAATAAAAAACATCATCATAGCAGCAGAATAAACAAGGACGAATCTGGCTCCCTGCCAAAATCCTACTATCTGTCATGCAGATGGAGCGTAAAGCCACCACTCTGCGCAATATTGCCGTCAACAGGGTAAATTTAATCTAAAAGTTGTATTTTTGTAGATTGGTATGAGAATATTGCTCATAGGAGAATATAGTAATGTGCATTGGAACCTGGCCTTGGGACTCCGGGCCATGGGGCATGAGGTCTGCGTCGCATCTGACGGAGACTCATGGAAAGGCTACCATCGTGATATCAATCTCAGAAGAAGTTCCTTGTCTCCATGGGGAACAATTCGGTATCTGTATCTGTTGGCACGTAATTTTCACAAATTCAAGGATTACGACGTCGTGCAGATTATCAATCCCGTCTTCATTTCATTAAAGGCTGAGAAAATAAAACCCTTCTACGACTACCTGCGTAAACACAACTCGAAAGTCATTCTCGGAGCATTTGGGATGGATTATTATTATATCAAAGCATGTTTGGATTGCAAGACATTCCGATACAGCGACTTTAATATCGGCGACCAAATCAGGGAGACATGGTATAACGACATCTGGCTCCGCGACTGGTACAAAGGAGCGAAGGGAGAACTCAATAAATATATTGCAGCCGACTGCGACGGCATTGTCAGCGGCCTATACGAATACCATTGTGCGTACAAGCCTGTCTTTCCCGGCAAGACGCACTTTATCCCCTTTCCTATTGAGACATCGTCAACCGAGGCACATATCCGCCAGCAACGTGACAAAATCCGCTTCTTCATAGGTATACAGAAGAACCGCAACGAATACAAAGGCACCGACATCATGCTTGAAGCATTAACAGATGCCCGGCAGATGTTTCCCGATAAGATAGACATCGTCAAGGCCGAATCGGTCCCCTTCTTCGAATACAAAAAAATGATGGCTGAAAGCGACGTCATCTTAGACCAGCTATACTCATACACTCCTGCCATGAACGCCTTGACCGCCATGGCGCAAGGTCTGACGGTAATTGGCGGCGGAGAGCCCGAAGCATATGACCTCATAGGCGATTCGGAACTGCGGCCTGTCATAAATGTCCTGCCCGACAAGCAAAGTGTCATTGACGCCGTCATTAACCTTGTCAAACACCCAGAATTCATTCCTGAATTGTCAAGAAAAAGCATCGAGTATGTACAGCGTTTCCACGACTATAGGAAAATAGCAGAAGAGTATATCAAATTTTATCTTTCAGTATAGGCTTGGCAAAAAAAATGCATTATTCCATAGGTAAAACATTCCAGCCACATTTCACATCTATTGCAAAATTAGGTTTCCCCATTGTCATCGCACAATTGGGTATAATCATTCAGTCCATAGCCGATACCATCATGATAGGACAATACGGGACTTTGGAATTGTCGGCTGCAGCCTTTACAAACAATATCTTCAATCTTATATTTTTCTTCATGCTCGGTTATGTATATGGCACGACACCCATCATAGGATTCCACTATGGAAAACGTGATTATTTTGCAGCAGGGAAAACAATTAAAGAAAGCCTTTACGGAAACATCATTTTGTCACTGATTATTTTCACGTTACTATTTTTGCTATACATCAATCTGAATATCTTGAAACAGCCGGAGGAACTGTTGCCATATATAAAATCATATTACCTGCTGCTCCTCCTGTCAATACCGCTGATAGGCATTTTCAATTCCCTGAAACAGTTTTGTGATGCTGTCGGAGATACCAAGACCCCAATGTGGGTCATGGTGCTTGGCAATATCGTCAATATCGGTGGTAATTTCATATTGATTTTCGGATTATGCGGCTTTCCCGAATATGGCCTGGTCGGAGCCGGCATTGCAACTTTGTTCTCAAGGGTTGTCATGTGCCTTGTCATCATTGCCGTCTTGTTTCTCAAAAAGGCATATAGAATTTACTACCCCGGTTTCAAATCCGACTCCACGTGGCAAGGACTATGGCATATCACGAAAATAGGTCTCCCTATAGGCTGCCAGCTCTCGCTGGAAGCAGCATCATTCAATGTCAGCGCCATTTTTATGGGATGGCTCGGCGTCGGTGAACTGGCAGCACACCAAATTGCATGCACTATTGGCACCGTATGCTTTACTATATACTATGCCATCGGGGCAGCTGTTGCCATCAGGATCAGCCATTTCCGGGCAAAGAGCAACTGGACAGAGATCAGAACGACATCCATTGCAGGGTACATCATGACCACAGGTTCTGCCATAATCCTCAGCGTAATACTGTTGTGCAGTATGCAGCCGCTCGTGCATCTGTTCACGCCCGACAACCATGTTGCGGGCATTGTGTATACACTTATGCCAGCCTTTTTCGTATATCAGTTTGGCGATTGCCTGCAGACTATATATGCCAATTCTCTCAGAGCTATAGAAGATGTAAACAAGATGCTGTTATACTCCATCATTGCCTATGGTGCGGTTTCTATCCCTCTGAGCTACACATTTGCCTTCATTCTCGACCTGAGGGCTGCAGGAATCTGGTGGGCATTTCCTTTTGGGCTGACAACAGCCGGATTGCTTTTCTGCAGAAGATTTTTCCGACAGACATCAGCCAAACAGCATCATGCAACAAATTAAGGAATCAATATAAACACAAAACATCTTTCAAATAGGACATTCCGGGAAAGAAACAGGCTGAGGAATGCCATATTTTTGCGCATATATTTTTATACAACTTAAAAAGTTTTCAATCTCAACATTTTCACTGCAATTCTCCACGCCCCAGGTATCCCAGCTGCAGTATAATGAAAGAGCAACGATGCCAATAATCTCGTCATAACAGCAGGCTTCATTGGAAAATATTTTTTATAAAGGCTTTTTGCCCCTTGCATATCCCCCTCTGCCTTAATCTTTCCAGCAATGATAGCCTTGCGGAGAAATAAGGCATCCTGCTCCTCTTGGCTGCATAACTCATCATACACGATACCAAGTACAGAGTCAATCTCTCCTACATGTTCTGAAAGGCTGTTACCTGTGATACTGTTGGAATGTTCATAAATGCAGTGATATGATATATCAGGAAAATATCTCATACGTGGACTGTGCAGCAAGAGTCTTATACCCAGTTCCCAGTCATTCCAATAGGATATCGATTCATTCCACCCTCCTATATCCAACAAAAAGGCTTTACGCACGACAATACTTTGGGTTGACAGGAACGCAGACAGAATCTGATAACCGGGATGTATTGATGCACCATATCTGCGAACGTGGGTTCGCCCATCTGCTTTTATAATCTGGGTAACAAAAACGTATACATCAGCATCTTCTCTGTCTATCTCAGTCTTAACCCTGCCTACAAAATCTGCCGACATGGCATCATCAGAATCAAAAAAATAAATAAACTCACAGGAGGCCATCTTTGCCCCGGCATTGCGTGCTGCACATGCACCTGGAGTGGAGCAAGTAACCAACAGGACTTTACACATGCCTTCTACATCTTCCTTGAATTGACACACCATATCAACCATCTGGTCTTGGGCATTATTATTGACAAAAATAATTTCATCAGGTTTCACCGTCAACGCTCTCAGGCTATTAAGCATTTCGTCAAAATAGTCTGCACGGGAATGGAATGGTATAACAAGAGACAGTCCTTTCATCGTTTTACATAAAATATACCATAAGTCATATGCCACATCAATGAAAATGGATTATGCCGGCCAATATTCAACATGGCAAATTTTAAACAACGCAAAAATGCACCAAAGACGCCGTGCATTATACACAATACACCTCCCTTTGCTCGCTGAAGAGATATGTCATGAAAGAAATTATGTCTTGAAGTCCTCGCATCTGTCTCTACAATCACTTCCGGAAAATACGTTATATTTAGCCCCTTTCTATATGCCTGCCACAGAAACACCTCTTCTTCACCACACCCCATCTTAGGCGCATTAATTCCAAATCTTTCATCAAATGCAGGAATTGTCGGAGTATTTCTGAATGCGATTTCCTGTGAATTAACCCAATAGCCTTTCGGCATATTTTCATATGAAAAAGAAAAAGACGGATACGAATGAAGTGGATAACCATTATGAGTGACTGCCTGGAAACAAGCTATATCTAACGACGGAGTAGCCTTGAATTTTTCCAGAATACGGTCGAAATATATAAAGTCAAATTTAGCATCATCATCGGCCAGGAGCAAAATATCACCCGTAGCATATGAAACTGCCATATTTCTATTCCTTGACAACCCCCTGCCGGCATGTGACACAATTGTAATATCAGTCCTATCCTGCTCTATCGGCGGCAACATGCTTTTGTATGCTGAATCAGAATATTGAAATGCAACCAGCCATTTGATATCAGGCCTGGGTGCAAGAATCATGTCAGGAACCCTCAGTATACCTTCATTGTATGTGCAGATAAGAACCTCTAAAACCATTATGCTCTATGAATTAGGACGCTTACGCCTTTCTATGAATATGCCTTGGAGAATAGTTTTGAAGAAAGAGAAAAAATGCACTCTGCCCTTGCGGCTTTTATCCAATGCATACAGAAAAGCTTTCCATGGAGCCCTCTTGTTATATACATAGCCCAGCAAGGCACCATAGGCACGCTGCACATGTTTGTCTACATAAACAAGACGTGGCTTATATATAGCAGAGGTTTGAATAATCGGCACTGGGAAATACCTCAATTTCAAACCAGTTCGCAAAGCGTCTTCCAAAAACACTTGGGTTTCAAAACACTCAAACTGATCTGCCCCCAAGCCAAATCGGGTATTAAAAGATATATTCCCTTGAATTTTTTCCCTACGACAAACCATCTCATATGCCAGCACCTTAAAACGATCCCTGAAGCGTATAACATTCTTCCCCTTAGAGGGATAATTTCTCAGAAGCCTGCCGGCATAACTCTGTGCCTGAAACAATGCAACATCTACACCCTGATGTTCTTCAAAGATTTTGCGTATATTGTCCAGGGCATCTGGTATAATCACGGTGTCATCATCTATAAAATAGAGTAAATCACTCGTAGACATATCTAACAAGAGGTTACGGCTACGTGACAAGCCGGTTTCCTGTCTTGTCAACAATGTAACATCGTCATAATTTTTCAGTTCCTCTGGTATAAGCTTCAAAAAGCGCTCGTCTGTATACTGAAAACAGATAATATATTTCACCCCTTCCAGAGGTTCCGGCATTGCTTCTTTGATTCTGACGATTTTCTTGTCCCGAACGCTTATCAAAATATCTATTGTCAGCATACAAAATGATTTATAGTATCAACAATATAATGTATTTCATCATTTGTCAGCAACGGATGAAGCGGTATACTCAACTCCTGCTTACATATCTGCTCTGCAATAGGAAAACTCAAATTATTACATTCCTTGAATGCTTCTTGCTTATTAGGCAATATAGGATAGTGGATAATCGTTTCTATACCCTGTGACGCAAGATATTCTTGCAACAAATCACGCTTTTCTGAAAAAACTGGAAAGACATGATAAACAGAATGCTTTGAAAAAAAACTATTGTACGGCAGGCGAACAAAAGGATTGCGAATATTCTCAAAATAATATTCAGCAATCATACGGCGCTTCATATTATCTTCATCAAGTCTGTTCAGCTTCATATTTAATATTGCCGCCTGAATCTCATCCAGCCTGGAGTTAATGCCTTTGTACTGATGGTAATATTTTCTTTCCTGGCCATAATTGGCAATTTTTCTGGCAATTACCGCCAACTCGTCATCATTGGTAACGATGGCACCAGCATCCCCCAGTGCACCTAAATTCTTCGTCGGATAGAAACTGAACGCCGCTGCATCACCCATATTGCCTGCAAGTATGTTGTCCTGACTAACTGCACCGTGAGCCTGAGCAGCATCCTCGATGATCTTCAAATTATATTTTTTTGACAACTTCGCAATAGAAGAGATATCACAAACTCTTCCATATAAATGCACGCAAACTATAGCACGTGTCTTGGGAGATATCAGGCTTTCAAGTTTTTTTGTATCAATCAGACAGTCATCTTCTGATACATCACAGAAAACCGGTTTTAATCGGCTCTGAACAATACTTTCTACCGAAGCAATAAAAGTAAAAGCCGGAACAATCACTTCATCATCATTTTCCCAGTCATATTGTTGCTTATATGACATTAATATCACTCTAAGCGCATCTAGGCCATTACCTACTCCTATGCAATGACTCGCTCCGCAGAATTTTGCAAAATTATTCTCAAAGATACCCACTTCGCGTCCTAAAATATACCACCCGGATCTTGTAACACGGAGAATCGTATTGGATAGCTCGGGCTCAAAGCTTTCTGATATTTTTGCCAAATCAAAATATTTTATCTCCATCATATTCTCATAATTTTAAGAGATATTCATCATAGCAAACTCCGCGTGCACCAAAGCCTTCTTTCTGAAACAACAATCCATGATTAATACACCGCCCCTCATTCTCTGTTGAAATACCAAAGTCTAAATAGGCATATTGCTGATATTCGCTCGAATGCAGGATATAATCAAACAACATATCCAATGCCCCCATTTCACGTCCCATCTCATTGGCTGCAATATATTGGGCGTGAATGACACAAGATGTAAGGAACAATACAGTTCCGGCAATTAATGTGTCGTTATATACAACTGTCAAAAGTCTTATTTCTTTTGCAAAATGTGATTTCAGCAAAAGTATTTCCTGAAGAGAATGAACAGGAGTTTTTTGATGTTTGTCCCTCAACACTGTTGACAATATCACCCAATATTTTTGCCACGTGGCAGGATTGTCGTCCATACGAATTGACAACCCCATCTTTTCCGCCTTTCTCATATGCCGTTGCCTCAACTTGGAAAAGGGCAAGGCTTTTTGTATTAATATTGTAGACGAAAGTGTACGATGGAGTAATGTTGCTCCTTTCTGTGTCAGAAAATATAAATCCTGAGATGACGGATAAGAGTGATATATATATGGAACAGCCTTATAATACAAATTTGACGCATGCATTTGTCCTGCGTAATATTCAGTTGTAAGCTGCAACATTTCAGCCACGTCCTGAGAAGAAGTGGCTGCCGGCCATATCAAGCCGCCATATGTCAAGCCTCCATGAGAATACACGTTTTCGCCTTTGAGATTAGCAGGAAGAACGCCTTTGATTTTATTTTTATGTACGAACAGCAACGAGACATCTTCGAACCTGTCTTTATGATAATCCATAAAATCGCGATTATGCAAAAAAGTCCCGTTGGCAGAACTTTTGACGGTGGCATTCCATTCCGCTTTATATTGACTGCTATACCTGATTATTTCCATTGAACACATTTAAGATATTCGCTATAATCATTCACATAGAAGTCAGGACTATACTCTTCATCAGAAGCAACGAAACAAACCGTTCCCGGTTTGAATCCTGTCAACAAACACCATACTCCCGCCGGTATCAATATACCTTCATCTGCCTTTGAGAGATGGTACGTCTTATAAAACTTACCGTCATCAACATATATATCAAATGCACCTGCCAATGGGAATATGACTTCTGCACACTTCCAATTGGCGTGTCCGCCACGAGTTGCCTTCTCTGGCACACCATATATCCAAAAAACTCTTTTTATCATAAAAGGTATATCTGCTTGGGCATCTGCATAAGCCAGACAACCTCGAGCATCTTCCTTAAATGATTTAAGTTTAATCAGATTACAATTGGGAGTACCAGGCAGGCTCATTCGTTACAATTCTATTTGGACATCAGAGCGTCAATCTCATCCATAATCATTTTTGCCAGATCTGATGCACGTTTTTCGGTTTCAGCTTCAGAATAAACCCGGATTATCGGCTCTGTATTGCTTTTACGCAAATGCACCCATCCATCGGCAAAATCTATTTTAACACCATCAATATTGGTAACCTGCTCGCCAGAATGCTTCAGCTCTACAGCTTTCAATATTGCATCTACATCCATTTCTTCTGTCAGGTCTATGCGGTTCTTCGTAATGACATATTCAGGATAGCTCTTACGCAGTTCGCTTGTTTTCAGTCCTTTTTTAGCCAAATATGTTAAAATCAATGCTATTCCTACCAAGGCGTCACGACCATAATGTGCTTTAGGATAGATTACGCCACCATTTCCTTCGCCTCCTATCACGGCACCGACTTCTTTCATTTTGGTCACGACATTTACTTCTCCAACAGCAGCTGCGAAGTATTCACATCCTGATAGTCTTGTAATATCTCTCAGAGCACGTGTCGAACTTAAATTTGACACTGTTGAGCCTTTTTCATGCTGTAATACATAGTCAGCAACTGTCACAAGTGTATACTCCTCCCCATACATTGTCCCGTCTTCACAAAAGAGAGCCAGTCTGTCAACATCGGGATCAACAACGAAACCAATGTCATATCCTCCCCTCTGCATCTCAGCCTTCAATGCTCCCAGATTCTTTTCCAACGGTTCGGGGTTATGTTGAAAGTCACCCGTCGGCTCAAGGTATAGTCCTTTGACATTCTTCACGCCAAGCTGATTCAACAACTTCGGCAGAATCAATCCTCCGACGGAATTGACCGTATCAATTGCAACACTGAAACCGGCCTTCGATATGGCGTCTACATCTACCAAATCCAGGCTCTTTACAAAGTCTATATGCTTTTGGTCAAAAGTAAAATCCTCCGAGTATTTTCCCAAATGGTCAACATCGGCATATTCAAACCGGCATTCCTCGGCAAGAGCCACTACCTCGGCTGCTTCTTCCGCATTAAGGAACTCGCCCTGTTCATTCAGCATTTTCAAGGCATTCCACTGCCTCGGATTATGACTTGCCGTCAGGATAAGCCCGCCACAAGAATGAGTCATTGTCACAGCAAGCTCTGTTGTCGGCGTTGACGCCAAGCCTATGTTTATGACATCATATCCCAACCCCATGAGAGTACCACATACCACATGAGACACCATTTCACCGGAAATACGTGCATCCCTTCCGACTACAATCGTATTACTTGCCGACTGACATACGCGATGCCGCTGAACGGCATAAGCAGAAACAAATTTAACGATATCCAACGGATTCAAGGAAGAACCTGTTGGGCCGCCGATAGTACCGCGGAATCCTGATATTGATTTAACTAAAGTCATTTTTATTTACTGATTTACATTAGGATATACTGTAAAAGTCTTTGAAAGCCTTATCTTGCCTTCTATCTGTGACGGTTCTGTAACGACCGACAATCCCATTGCGTGCTCGGTGCTGACAATCTTACAATTGGACCCCGAAATGCCGTACTTTCCCGTAAACTTCACGGTAATGCTTGTAGGCCGTGTCTTTGAGGCTTCAGGAACTTTAAAGGTAAAAGTGGGATCACCGTTGCTGGCATCATACGTGAGTCCGTCGTGTTTGGAAATCGTATCATTCACTTCCCAATCATATGTCGTACGGTCCAGCAGTTTACCCTTCCTGGATTGTACTGCTGTCGCCGTAACTGTCATTCCGGCATATAACTGGTCTGTGTCGAATGTTATATCGTAGAAAGACGGCAAAATCGAAACGTAGTCGTTCTCATCATCACCACAGCCCACCCATAACGGAATAATGAGCAGGCATGACATTACCAATACTATTTTTTTCATAATCTGTCTTAATATTAAATACAAAGATACTTCTTTTTGGTTAATCTAAAAATTCCATTGCTTTATTTCTTGGTATAATAGTGAAACAGGCAACCCCATCACGTTATAAAAGCATCCTTCAATCCGATTGACCCCGATAATACCTATCCATTCCTGTATACCATAAGCGCCAGCCTTGTCAAACGGCTTGCAGACTGATATATAGTGCTCTATTTCCTCGTCAGAGAGGTGAGAAAATGTAACTTTTGTCACACTATAAAAGGATTTTTGATGTGTCCTGTCACGTAGGGTGACACCTGTTATGACATCATGGGTCTTGCCGGAAATCATTCTCAACATGTCAGAAGCCTGCTTTGCGTCATGCGGCTTCCCAAGTGCCAGATTATCAAGACAGACCAGGGTGTCGGCTGTAATCAGCAGTGACCTGGACGTCATTGCAACACGGCATGCCTCAGACTTCAAACTGGAAAGATACACGGGAATCTGTTCTCTCTGCAATTCCGGCGGGCACACCTCATCGCAATCAGATTCAGCAAGCCGATATTTTATTCCCATTTGTTCAAGAAGCTGCCTTCTACGCGGGGAGTTGCTTGCAAGTATAAAATCAATGTCTTCAAACATATTGTTCCTATATTTTTACCAGCCGAAAGTTGTGTTGTCCGACATCCACGCCCCCTGGGATTTCAGTACCTGTTCTACCAAGTCACGTACGCAACCTTCCCCTCCTTTACAGACAGAAACATACTTTGATATCTCCTTGATTTCGGTCGCGGCATCTGAGGGGCAGCAAGGAAGACCTACTTCTTTCATGACTTCATAGTCTGGGATGTCATCACCCATGTATGCTATCTCTTCGGGCTTAAGATTATATCTGGACACCAAGTCCCTGAAGACACCCAACTTAACATTGCAGCCAATATGTATTTCTTTCAAGCCCAAATTTTTATAGCGCAATTCTATCTCTTTGACCTTTGCTCCTGTGATTATGGCCAATAACAGGCCGCGTTTCACGGCAAGCTGCAACGCATATCCATCTTTTATGTTTACACTACGTCGTGGCTGACCATCTGCACCAAGTGAAACGGTACTCTTGCTGAGTACACCGTCGACATCAAAAATCAATGCCTTTATTGTTTTTAGGTTGTAATTTATCATCGCATATGCTTTTTGATTACACTATGCCGCTTATCCGGATTTCCGGTTGAACGGTATTTATATAACTGATATGAATTAACTAAATTGTGCCAGATACTGTAAAATCCTCCGGCTGTCGCCGTGATAGGTGTAAAAAAGGTATAGCCCAGCCATATTATAAAAACAGTATTCTTCTGCCCCAGGCTCTGTCCGGCCTCCAGGCGCATTCCATAGCCGTTGCCTATCAGTTTTCCCATTACAAACTGAATGATACAACATATAAGTGTTGCAATGGCAATTGCCGACATATAGAATACCGACACATTGCTGTGCACTATAACTTTACACGATACTGCTATGGCTATGGCCAGCGAAACTGTCCACAGATAAAAGGCCAAATCTGCATGGCAGGCAAGATAACGGCATATACTTGGAACAAAGTATCTTACAAACCATGCCAGCAGCAACGGACAAATAAGGATGGGAAAAACCTTGTGCATGATAGCCAGAAATGCCGAAACAAAGGAAACCCCGTCCTGAGGATGTATCACGGGTATTACCATCGGCCCGATCAGGGCTACGGCAACATTAATAATAATGGTATATGTCGTTATCGCTGCCGCATCGCCTCCCAATTTTGTTGTCACGACGGCACCAGCTGTCGCTGTAGGACATATCAGGCACAGCAGGGCACATTCCATTATTATCCGCCATTTCATATCATGCATGCAGCAGAGTGCTGCCACCAGTGTTCCGCACAGCAGTAACTGGGTCACCAGCAGCCATGCTTGCCACTTATGAGGCCGCAGTTCATGAGGACTGACTTTACAGAATGTAATAAACAGCATACAGAAAATCAATGCAGGCTGAAGAACCGACACCACACCGTTAATCCATGGACGCGTGAAGTCAAAGACAGTCATGTTTACATAACAGAAATATCCTATAATCCCCGAGAGAATGGATACTGGTAAAGCCCAATTCCTTAAAAAGACAATCAATCTCATGGAAAGCATACGCAGATACGTAAGACTCAATTCAAATACAAAATTATGCATTTTTTCCATTACATTTTTTCTCCATCTATAATAAAAACGCAAGCAGCTTTTCAACAGTTTAAAACCGAATCGGAGAACTACCTTGTTTTCTGAAATTATGTTAAGAAACATTAATAACTGTTGATGTTTTTTTACCCATGAATACCATATTTCATGCTTTTTTCAAGGGGATTTTTTCCCCTGACCAGAGCGTTTTCACTGGCAGGCCTGCGCATTGAAACTACAAGGCCTACCAGTGAAAACCAGCAGGCCTGCAAAATTTACCCCCTCTACGATGGCTTCTGAAAGGGGATAGAAAAGAAACACCTGCAAACTGTTAATAAATATAAAAAACACCAGTAAGGCGACATCCATACACCTGACATACACAGTACCCCCTTGCGGACAAGAACAAACTTGTCCCCGCTTTCTCGAACCAGCAGCACAAAATCAGCCATAATACGCCAACAGCCACTTCAATGCCAAAAGGAAAGCGGCATCAAATATGCTCAAGACATCTGCTTGGTCTGAGATAAAAAACAACATTTTCAAATTGACTGCAAAAAAAAGAGCACTATCTAGACCACATTACTGAAAATTTGATAAATTTGCATACAATAGAATACATTTATATAAGACATGAGCAAGACATACCATTTTGTTGCGATAGACCTGGGCGCCACAAGCGGCCGCACGATTCTCGGGTCGCTTACTGACGGTAAACTGAGCATGAAGGAAATTACACGCTTCAAACATCTCATTTACAAGATGTCAGGACATTATTACTGGGACATCTATCACCTGTATGACGAAATACTGAAAGGGCTCAGGGAAGTTGCCAAACTCAACATCCCCGTTGAAAGCATCGGCATTGACACATGGGGAGTAGACTTTGTCCTCATTGGCAAAGATGGTCAGTTGCTGCGTACCCCCTACTCTTACAGAGATCCCCACACGGCTAATGCCATGGAAGAATACTTCAAGCTTGTTCCCAAGAACCGTGTGTACGAGATATCAGGAATACAGTTCATGAATTTCAACAGCCTGTTCCAACTGTCAGCTATGGTACACCACGGCGATCCGGCACTCAAGGTAACCGACAAGATACTCTTCCTGCCCGATGCCCTGTCCTATTTGCTTACCGGCGAAATGGTTACAGAGAGAACTATCCTCTCTACAAGTTCTTTCATGGACGCCAAGACAGGCGAAATCAGTTCAGAACTGCTCTCTCCACTGGGAATCAGTACCAAACAGTTTGCGCCGATAGTACAGCCGGGACATACCATAGGAACCCTGACTGCTGATATCCAGAGGCAGACAGGACTGGGAGCAGTACCTGTCATAGCAGTTGCCGGGCATGATACAGGAAGCGCCGTTGCCGCCATACCAGCCGACGAAGAAGGATATGCCTATCTGAGCAGCGGCACATGGAGCCTGATGGGCATAGAAACCCGAAAGCCTATCATCAGCGAACAGTCCTATACGATGAACTTTACAAATGAAGGCGGACTGGACAATACCACCCGCGTCCTGAAAAACATATGCGGTATGTGGATACTGGAATGCTGCCGCAAGGAGTGGACCGATGCGCCCCAGAGCTATGACAAACTGTATGAACAGACTCAGCAGACAGAAGGATTCAAGACGTTCATCTTCCCCGATGCGCCCGAATTTGCCGCCCCACTCTCCATGACAGAGGCCATCAGACAATATTGCATACGTACGAAACAACCCGTTCCTGAATCCTACACCGAACAGGCACGCTGCATATTTGACTCTCTTGCCATGCGATACCGTCAGGTATTTGAAATGTTGCAGGAACTGGCTCCGTTCAAAATCAACAAGCTACACATCATCGGAGGCGGCTGTCAGAACTATCTGCTCAACCAGTATACCGCTAATGCCATAGGTATTCCTGTATACACCGGCCCGGTAGAAGCAACCTCAATAGGCAATATCATAGTACAGGCCAAAGCCGCTAATCTGGTATCCAACCTCATAGAGATGCGCAAAATCGTAGCCGACAGCATAGAAATGAACACCTATCTCCCACAAGACAAAGAAATATGGGAAAAAGAATATCAGAATTATTTGAAAGCAACAAAATCTTAATAAATAAAATACAAAACAATGAAAGAACACTTGGTAAACGAGGCATATAAAATTGCCCAAGAACGCTATGCAGCCTATGGCATAGACACAGAGTCCGTTTTAAGCCAGATGCAGGATTTCCACCTGAGCATGCACTGCTGGCAAGCCGATGACGTTGCAGGTTTTGAATCTGCCGGAGACTTGACCGGAGGTATTCAGGCAACAGGTAACTACCCTGGTAAAGCAAGAAATATCGATGAACTGCAAAAAGATATTCTCAAGGCAAAATCCCTGATTCCCGGAACCCACAGGCTGAACCTACATGAAATATACGGTGACTTTGGCGGCAAGTTTGTTGACCGCGACCAAGTAGAACCCAAACATTTCAAGACATGGATTGACTGGGGCAAGGAAAACAATACCAAACTGGATTTCAATTCAACCAGTTTCTCACATCCTAAAAGCGGCAACCTCTCACTGGCCAATCCCGACAAAGGCATCCGTGACTTCTGGATAGAGCACACCAAGCGCTGCCGTATCATAGCCGACGAAATGGGCAAGGCACAAGGAGACCCCTGTATAATGAATCTATGGGTTCACGATGGCTGCAAGGACGTATCAGTCAATCACTATACCTACCGAAAACTACTCAAGGAATCGCTTGATGAAATCTTTGCACAGAAACTTGACAACATGAAAGACTGCATCGAAGGCAAGGTCTTTGGTATCGGTCTGGAAAGTTTCACCGTAGGGTCCCACGATTTCTACACCGCCTATGCCGCCAAAAACAATAAGATACTCACTATTGACACCGGTCACTACCACCCGACAGAAAGCCCGGCGGACAAAGTTTCTGCAGTACTCAACTTCGTACCAGAACTCATGCTCCATGTCAGCCGGCCCGTCAGATGGGATTCTGACCACGTTACCATTATGGATGACCCGACAATGGAACTATTCAGCGAAATTGTACGCGCTGGCGCACTTAACAGAGTACACTACGGCCTAGACTACTTTGATGGTGCCATCAACCGCATCGGTGCCTATGTCATTGGCAGTCGCGCTGCTCAAAAATGCATGCTGCGAGCCCTGCTGGAACCCCAACAGCTCATCAGCAAATACGAAATAGAAGGCAAGAACTTCCAGGTACTGGCATTACTTGAAGAGATGAAAGCCATGCCATGGAATGCCGTATATGACATGTTCTGCATCCAGAACAATGTTCCTGTCGGCGATGAGTTTATCGCTGAAATAGAGAATTACGAAACCACTGTAACATCAAAGCGAGCATAAAAATCATGCAATCAATATTAGAGTTGCAGCCCAACCTGCGCCAGAAGGTAGCACAGGTAGCACAGGTGGCCGGTTACCTCTGGCAGAAAGGATGGGCTGAGAGAAATGGTGGTAACATCACCATCAATGTCACCGAATATGTCAATGAGGATGCAGACAAGATGCCTGCCATTTGCGAAACACAAAGCATAGGACTCATCTTGCCTGCCATTCGGGGACACTACTTCTATTGCAAGGGAACCGGGAAGCGAATGCGTGACCTGGCTGTTGCACCTATGGAGAACGGCTCCATCATACGCATATGCAATGATGGGGCGCACTATGACATCATCGCAGACCACCCGGTACAGCCAACGTCAGAATTACCATCCCATCTCTTGGTACACAACAGTTTCATAGAATCAGGCTCCCCCTACAGAGCCACCCTGCATACCCATCCCATAGATCTCATCGCCATGTCCCACCATGCTCCCTTCCTGAAAAAGGATATTCTGACACAGTTGTTGTGGAGCATGATACCAGAGACCAAAGCATTTTGTCCCAAAGGATTAGGTATCGTTCCTTATTGCCTGCCCGGATCTAAAGAACTGGCAGAGGCTACGCTTAGAGAATTGTCAGACTATGATGTCGTCATGTGGGAGAAACACGGAGTATTCGCCGTTGACACCGATATCATCAACGCATTTGACCAGGTTGATGTTCTGAGCAAAAGCGCACAGATATACTTGACTGCACGTTCAATGGGATTCCATCCAGACGGAATGAGCCAGGAGCAATTGCAGGAAATGACAACGGCATTCCACCTCCCCAAATAGAAAACAAGACAACTAAACCGTCCCAATCAAAAGAGAGTTGAATTAGTAATTGAGCTCTCTTTTGATTGTTTGTATTTTACAACTTCTTTGTAACTTTGCATCGCAAAAGAATATACGTGTCAATAATTACAATTCTTATTCTGATAACATTCTGTATTGGTGCAAGCATAATACAACGCATTACGGGATTTGGCTTCGGTATTTTTATCATGACCGTATTGCCGTTTATCATGCCAAGCTACGGTGAAGCGACAACCCTCTCAGGACTACTCGCCATCGTGCAATCACTATACATAACTATCAGATACCACAGATTTATTTCTTATGAGAAACTGATACCCATACTTATAACTTGTATCGCCGTATCCTATGTTGCCATCACTTATGTTGCAATCATTGATGATTCTGTCCTAAAACGAGTATTAGGGCTTATCCTCATATTAATCAGTGTGTATCTTTTCTTCATCAGTGAACACATCCAAATAAAACCTTCTCTAAAAAATCAAATAAGCCTCGGCACTATTTCCGGTGCCATGGGTGGCTTCTTTGCCATGCAGGGACCTCCTGCTGTCTTATATTTTCTCTCTACAGCAAAGAGCAAGGAGGAATATTTGGTTTTGGCACAAGCATATTTTCTTGTAGGAAATATATTCATGACAATATTCAGGGCTGACAAAGGCTTCTTAACCATGGCCGTGGGCCAAGCATGGCTGATAGCATTAGTTGCAATTTATATCGGTAGTTGGATCGGAGCTTTTTTCTTCAAGAAAATATCCATTTCCCTGTTGAAGAAAATCAGCTATACCTACATGGCTATTAGCGGTCTGATAGCATTGTTAATCTGACCACGAGGAGGTTTCCTTTCCCTTGGGCACACAAACTAGTCAGCCAAGCGCCTCAAGAAGTAAGCCTTCAAGTCATCCCATTTATAATAAGGTGCAGCAAAGGGCTTCAGCAGAGGCAAACAAGTTTCTTTCTCATTAACTAACATTTTTACGAGTACATCCTGCTGCTTGTTCTGATAGAATATCATCTGGAAATTTGTAGCCATACACATTGTTTCCGTTGGATTCCAAAACAAGCAGGCCTCATCGAAATCCCATTGTCGCTCAAAAGCTTCTATTCCTATCAGAGAGAAAAATGGCATGATGCCTGTATCGTGGCCAAAGCGTAAGTCCGCAGCTACATTACTGCCGGCACTCAATGCTGCATCAGCCTTGGAGATAACATCTTTGAGTAACTCATCCATAAAATGTCTCCGCCATTGTCCAGGCACCTTGCCATTACAATGATTGTAAAACATCTTATTGGTATAAGCCATTGAGGCTTCCTTAAACTCTTCAGGAGTCATCTGGCGCAACATATCAGGAAAGCCCAATGCGTCGGCAACGATACCGTTTGCAAAAGTACTTTCTACGAGCAAACGCTTAGTCTTAAGCTGTGCATATATTTTTTGCGTATCGGTAAATATTCTGCCATAAAAAGAGGCATATGGAAAATGTTTTTCCATATAGGCATCCGACAAACTGGCTCCAACCTTATTGTTTGCAATAATTCGAGGATGCGAATCATTGCATATCAGTTGTGTATATTTAGGACCGGTGATAAATCTAAAATCCAAATCAGATGTATGCGAAGCCAATGTTGAGCAAAAGTTGGCCCCGCTTACAATAGCTCGCGGAATATCCGTCGAACTGACATTGATCCGAGAACGTCGGGCATTAGAAAAGACAGAAAAGAAGCGTTTTGACATTCTCTCAGCCAACAGTTTATGTTCTTTAATTCCTTTGTCGGACAGCATGCCATACATCCCTACGCAGAGAGAGTCAAATTTCTGATAAGTCTGCAACAAGTCATGCCCTTCTTTTGTCAAAATTCCCAGGCTGTCGCCCTTCTGCAGTATATCCAGCCCATTATACACATACGCCCTACTCACAGGATAGCGGGAGCCGTGGCGTCCAAGATGAGAAATATAAAATGGCTTGAATCCATGCGGAGCCGGTGTATCTTTGATTTGCGGGAATTCATATTGCCTGTACAAATTGCCGTACTCATGCACCAAATGATTGGACTGCGCATATGCCTGACAAACGAATAATATGTAAAAACTATAGCAAAATAATCTTTTCATTGTGTTTTTATCGTAATATATAGAACATATAGTTACCTGAGCTCAAATTGATTGTAGATGTATTTTCTTTGGAGGCTGTATTGACAATGCCTTTCTTGCCTGAAATAACCTTTATTTTATTTAATGGGGCCGGCAGTGTCAGTGTTGCAGTTGCATTTGCCGGAATCTGTACCTTATATGTAAAATTCTCCTCCGCTGCTGTTTTTTTATTATCAACGTGGTCAGTAATCCATGTGCTTGATATTTCTCCATACATTGAATTATATTTTGCCTGAACATAGGTCAGATTACCTGCCACTCTCGGCTGAAGCAGGATATGTTGGTAACCAGGCATAGATTCATCACGTTGTATACCTGCAGAATAGGCCATCATCCAATCCTGAACGGCACCATAGGCATAATGGTTAAACGAATTCATGCTTACGGGGCCAAATCCATTCTTTATTGTATAGGAATTCCAACGTTCCCACATCGTTGTGGCTCCCTGAAGTACGGGATAAAGCCATGACGGATATTCCTGTTGCTCAATCAAGCGGTAGGCAACATCATCGTGTCCGTATTCCGACAATACCATATTTATATATGGAGTACCTATAAATCCTGTATTCAGTTTATATCCGTTTTCTTTCACTAACTCGGCAAGATGAGCCGCAGTCTTATGGGCAACAGATTCATCTACCATATTCATCATCAGCGGCACTACATAGGCTGTCTGAGTTGTAATGCGACGAGGTTCGGTTATTTTCTCTGATGATGCACCGCCATATTGGTCAAGCGACACGGGACTGCCTATCGGAGAAATTATATAACCTTCTGAATCTACATATTTTTCATTAAATATCTTTTTTATCTTATCGAATAAGGCTGCATAATGTTTTTCATCCTCGGCTTTTCCCAATATTTGGGCAACATGTTGCATTATCCATACATCCCATGCAGAGAAACAAGTATTGGTCAGGTCGCTTTGGGTAGGTTGCACTGCCACCCAGTCGCCATATCCTCCAAAATTCTGAAGGCCACCATTTGAGCGTTTTTCATTATAGGCCACGTATTTCTTCATTGCCTCATAATTTTCTTCCAGAATCGTCTTGTCACCATATTGCTGATATACCTGCCAGGGAAGGATTATGCCGACATCAGCCCACCCGAAAGCACTGCCGAAGATTTTACTCGTCGGATTAACGTCCTTGAATCCGCCTTCCGGAAGCTGGTCATCTCTCACGGTCGTCATCCAACGGTGATAGAACGGATTGACATTACGGTTATAAGTGGCTGTCCGGCAAAAGATTTGAGCATCACCACTCCAGCCTGCCCGCTCATCACGCTGTGGACAGTCTGTCGGGATGGAGACAAAATTGCCTCGCTGCCCCCATTGAATGTTGCTGAACAATTGATTTATCAGTTGGTTGGAAGTTGCATACATACAATTCTCTCCATCCTGCAATGAATTCAGCACTTTGACTTTAACGTCATTCAGAGACAAGGCTGCATCGATGCCTGTAATCTCAATATAGCGGAAGCCATGACAGGTAAAGTGAGGTTCAAACACTTCCCCCTCGGGAGAACCTTTAAGCGTATAATGGTCCGTAGACATGGCTGAACGATAATTGTCCGTATATATCTGTCCTTTCTTCTCTTTATATTCCTCAATGGTATATGGCTCAACGGGCTCAGTCGGGATAACATCAGGATATTTCATTTCGGCATATCTTAATGTTATAGTCTGTCCCCGTTTACCTTTTATATATATACAGGGAATCCCGACAAGATTCTGCCCCATGTCATAGATATATGTATGCGGGAGGGGATGAGTCATGCTCCGGGCTATGCAAACGGTGTCTGTCCTGACAGGCTGACCTATATAGGGAGTAATCTTTACTTCCGGATTCAACGGTTCATAGACACGACACTTCTTCCATGAAGATACATTGAAGTCTGCGGTATTCCAGCCGGGCATTTCACGTCGGGCATCATCATCTTCGCCATCAAAGAAGCTGTTTGTCATAACTGGCCCGTCATTGCTGCATAGCCAGTCTCCGTCTGTCACAATAACATCCTTGGAAGCATCTGTGTACTCTATGACCAGTTTTCCCATCAGCGACAGGCTGGCACCATAGCAGTCATACCATTTCGGATTGTAGTATCTCACACCCTTCCACCAGCCTTCGCCAAGGATAGCCCCTATCACGTTGCGGCCTTGGTGCAGTAATGCTGTTACGTCATATGTATTATACATCAGCCTGACATTGTAGTCGGTCCATCCCGGGTTGAAGAAATCTTCACTTATATTCTTGCCGTTCAAGGACATTTCATATATTCCTCTGGCTGTCACATACAGACGGGCCTGCCTGATGTTCTTGCTGATTGTGAAGTCTCTCCGCAACATCGGCGCCGCCACGTCATCATTGGGCACCCAGATGCGGGGAGCTGTCGTACCGTCACCGACATGAGCCGTCCCATCATGATAGAAAAGGGTATGGTGCTTATAGTCACGGATACGGATATTGCTTATTTCCGACTTTTCCTGCTGTTCATAACCGATCGCCAGCAACCTGTGCATCTGCTTCCAACGGGTGTCATCGTGCAGTATGAAGCAGTCGGTTTTCTCTGAGGCTTTCACCTTTTGTCCGTCTACTTCAAGCGTTATTTCATAGCGGGTAAACTCCTCGGGCCTGTTTGTCATTTTAACATGGTGTGTGCCATAATATGTCCCTTCCTTAATCACAGCCGAAACGTCGACCCGCGCATCTTCAGTTATTTTACCGCCCAAAGTATGATAGAAGATTATCTCCGGGCGTATGCTCTGCCTTGTCACTTCCCTGTTACGATTGTCACGAACAACAGATTTGACTTTTGTCAGACTGTAACGGATACCCCAGTAATTCGCAACATCCCATGCTCCCCATATAAAGGATGCCTCATTGCTGCCTTCTGGTATCTTCAAGTCAAAATCAAAAATCAAGTTACTGGCATATTTGGAAAGACCCTCTGTCGGCGAGCCGATCCATTCTGCCCCACTCCATCCTTCATTCATCAGCGCTGTTTCAAACCAGGCCGGCGCAGACTCTGCCATCTTCCCTTTCTCATCCCAGACCTGAACCTTCCAAAAATATCGGGAACACGGCATCAAGGGCTCACCTGCATAATAGTGGCAAATGCTTGACGAACCCTTTGTCTTGCCGGAATCATAGACATATTGTCCATTCTCCAGCCGGACTTCACTTGACGAAACCATTATTCTATATGCCGTCTGAGAGGCTCCGTATTGACCTTCGGCATTCATTTTCCAACTAAATACCGGAGCACGCTCCACAGAAAGGGGGGCTGCTTCGTAATTCGTCCTCAAGTCATAGACATACTTTGTTTTCTGCGTCTTGGCGTATGAACACATCAAGCCTGCTGCAATGATTACAAGACCAATAACTCTCTTAAATCCCATATCTCAACACAAAAAAATGCTAAATTATCATTATAATTTTTACAAATTTAACACTTTTGGACCTATTCACAGATTTTATATGGGAGTTTTTAAACAACATGGTGTTATTATATCAGATTTTCCGCCCTGACACTCCTTTATACAAACGGTCGCATACCACCCTTTCGGGTATAAAGACGATGCTACATTATTAACACTTGTTAACACGAAAGAGTTCCATTAAATCCACGAGTGGACACCACGGCCAGAAGCACTTGAAGAAGGGGTAAATTTTGCAGGCCTTACAGTTTTTGCTGGCAGGCCTTCCAGTTTCAATGCGCAGGCCTGCCAGTGAAAACACGCAGGCCTGAGAAATTTTGACATAAACCTAAGCATCATATAAAGAAGTTAAAACGTGTTAAAATAATCAAAAAAAATCTCAGTTCTAAACTTAAACCGGCCAGAAAAATCTCCCTCGGATGACAGGATTTTTATATCACCCCGCCATTCATGAACATTATTTCACCTGCCTCTGACTCACAGATATCAACAATAATTGCTAACTTTGCAAGCACAGATATGGGTAAATTATTCTGCATATTATCATTGGCCTTCATTGCCTTCGCGCCGACCATGCAGGCACAGCGCATTTTGTCTCAAAACAATGAGGAATTTGGTAGGCCGTCGAAATCAGATGACACTTCCAACCGAAAAAACGATGACAAGAAAAAGGAGGCTCCCGTTGGAATCCGGACATGGACCGTCTCCCGTTTCAACGACATCGACTCATGTGCTGTAGATACATTTCCCCACCAATTTCACAAAGAGAACTATACCGAAGGTGTTACAGGACGCTATAACTCATTGGGAAACATGGGCTCTCCACGGCAGTCACGTATTTTTACAGACCGGCCTTCATTCAGCTACTTCATATTTGCCCAGCCCTACGATTTCTTTATCACGCCCTTTGAGGCCTTCCATTTTACCAACACCCTGTCTCCCATTACCAACATCACCTACCATGAGACGACCAGCAGCGACAACGGTGAAGACCATATCCATGCCAAATATGCCATCAATATTGACAAGAGTGCCGGTATAGGATTCCATTTGAACTACCTCTACGGCCGTGGCTATTACTCGCATCAGAACACATCCCAATTTGGTGCCACATTATATGGTTCCGTCATCAAGGACAAGTATCAGGCTCACGCCCGCATCTTCTCCAATTACCTGAAGACGGCTGAAAACGGCGGTATAGTTGATGATGACTATGTTACCCATCCCGAGAAATTTCCATCAAGTTTCAGCACCCCTGACATCCCTACGAATCTGGACCGTGTATGGAACAGGCTCTATGTCAACGGCGGAGAAATTACACACAGCTACAGTCTTGGATTTTACCGCATAAAGGGCAACCCTAACCTGACATTTGACGACAGCATCAAACTTAAACTTATCAGAGGCAAGGCTTTGGAGAAAAGATTGCTGGCCGACAGCCTGTCACGCAACAGCGCCTTTGTCCGCCACCCGCTGGCCGATTCGCCTCCTCAGCCCCTGCAAGAAGACAGTACCCGCACTGACAGCACACCCGAACCCAACCGGCAGATTCTCAAAGTCAATGACACTGCAGATGAAAACACCGACAGCATCCCACAGGTGGAACGCTATTTCATCCCCGTAACAAGTTTCATCCACACCCTGCAGGTCTATGCAAACCAGCGCACCTTTACAGGCAATCAGAATCTGGCTTCATTCTTTACAAACGATTATTATCTCAGTGATGCAAATCATACACTGGATAAGATACGCCATCTCCAAGTCAGCAACATGTTTGCCATTGAGTTGCGCGAAGGCTTCAACAAATGGGCCGTATCCGGCCTTAGACTCTACCTGCAACACGACTTCAACCGTTACAAATTGCCTGTCACCCCACTGACCAGCACTACATATAGTGAAAACAGACTCTCGCTGGGTATTGCCATGCTGCGCCATCAGGGCAGATACATCAACTATGATCTCCGCGGCGAAACATCATCTGACGGCAAATCATGGGGCGAGTTTGATATCAGCGGTTCGGCAGACTTTCGTGCCCCGTTGCTGGGAGACACCGTAAGCCTCAACCTCCGTGGCAGTGCCGTCAACAGGCGCCCCACTTTCTTCTATCGCCACTTCCAGTCAAGATTTGCATGGTGGGACAACGATGATATAGGCAACCAGTTCACAACACGCATCGGAGCCACTTTGAGCAGCAACCGGACAAAGACACGGCTGTCTGTTGACGCATACAACATCAGGAAATACACTTATTTTGCCTCTGCCTATACAAAGGTGAGCACTTACAATACCATGTCAACCGCCGTAAACCAATCGTCCGGCAGTATCCGGATTTTCACGGCAGCCCTTAATCAGGATTTCCGCCTGGGCATTCTCAACTGGGAAAACGAAGTTGTGTACCAAAGCACCAGCGACAAGGAGCAGCTCCCCCTGCCTGATGTCTCGCTATATACCAATCTGTACCTGCTGTTCCGAATCGCAAAAGTCCTGCGCGTGGAATTCGGCGGAGACATGCGCTACTTCACATCCTACTATGCCCCGACATATGACCCCGCTATCGGTATGTTTACCAACCAGCCATCAGACCAGAAAATCAAGGTTGGAAACTATCCCATCATAGACGTTTACGCAAATTTCCACCTCAAACATACCCGTTTCTACATCATGTACAGCCACATCAACTATTCAAGCGACCATTCCACATCATTCCGCGCACCACACTATCCGGCAAACCCGGGCATGATAAAACTGGGACTCTCGTGGAACTTCTTCAACTGAGCATAGAAGACTGCAAATCAAGGAAACACAAAAAAAACAAGAACAATGTATACAAAGAAAGATTTTTTCAAAGCCGTTCGATTTGTTGCCGCGTTAATCATCATTCTCCTTGCCGGCTGCCGTAACAATCCTGCACCCGCTGTTTCAACCGAAGAGGAAGAAGAAGCCGACAGTATTGAACAAGCGTGGGAAAGACCTGCACAGACGGGTGAAAACCAGGAAACATCATTGGCAACAAACAAAGACACCGTCCCTCCCCATTCACAAGTCATGAAACGCTACCTGAAGGATGAAGAGTATAACACCACACACGAAACTCGCATAGGAAAACTTCTCTTCACAGGATACAAGCCAAGCCACCATATGAAGGAAGAAGGCTTTGAAGCCTACCATAACGGAAGCCTGGAAAAACTGGGAGTAGAAGAAGGCATAACCTATTGGGAAGGCGACGGCGACGTATGGATTATATACCATGACCCTAACCAACTGGGCAAGCATAATTTTAAAATCCACGGCAGACTACAGGAAAAAATGGATTTCAAATAATAACACTCCAAGCCTTCATACAAGGTGTTGTTTCAATGATTGCATATATTTGCAACGTGAGAGGCGGATTAACCTTTAGAGACCGCGTCTCATTCCAGCCAAGTTAATCACTTGGCTTTTTTATTTGCCTTAAACTGTTCTTTTTCAGGAATCACAGAACACAAGTATGTCAACAAACATCATGTATAAAATCCACAGTTCTTCAGATGACACGATATACAAGAAATTTTGCAGAAACAAAATCGGCAAAACACGCGTTTTGTCAAATTAAAGAAACAATTTCTATATTAACGCCTGTCTTCATTTCAGAATTATCCTAATAATCTCCATTAAGACAAAATAATCATCACCCGAAAAGCATACAAACCAATTTTTATTTATAACTTTACAATGTTAAAATGGGTTAGAAGTACTCTTCGAGCAAGAAACAGAGTCTTACCCATGCCACAATATGCTGTAGCACAGCAGGACAGCATTTTCCCTCATAAAATCTGGGGGAGCCAAAGATGAAAATAAAAAAATAAATATATAAATGAACTATTTATGGAAATTCCAACCTACAACACCGGAATTAGACAAAGCAGCTGAAGAACTGGCTGCCCAGCTAGGACTTTCCTCTGTGTTAGGACACCTCCTGCTCCGGAGAGGAATTACCAATGCCCATGATGCGAAGAAATTCTTCCATCCACTTTTAAGCGATCTCATCGACCCTTTCCTCATGAAGGACATGGACAAGGCAGTAGACCGACTTAACGAGGCCATTGGAATGAAGGAGAAAATCCTTGTATACGGAGACTACGATGTTGATGGTTGCACAGCAGTAACACTTGTATATAAGTTCCTGCATAGCTTGTATAGCAACGTTGAATACTATATTCCCGACCGACAGGACGAAGGATATGGTATATCAATGAAAAATATTGACCGTGCGCTGGCCATGGGTGTAAAAGTCGTCATTATTCTTGACTGCGGCATCAAGGCTATAGAAGAAATAGCATATGCCAAGAGCCTGGGAATTGATTTTATTATCTGCGACCATCATGTGCCCGACAATGTTTTACCACCGGCATATGCCATATTGGATCCCAAACGAAGCGATGAAACCTACCCTTATTATGATTTATGTGGTTGTGGAATCGGTTTTAAACTCATGCAGGCTTTCTCCATCAACAATGGAATAGAATTCAGCAAACTCACCCCCATGCTGGAATTATGCGCCATCAGCATCGGAGCCGACATCGTGCCGATTATGGGCGAAAACCGAATCCTTGCCTACCACGGGCTCAGGCAACTCAACTCCAATCCGAGCGTAGGTATTCAAGCCATATTGCAAATATGCGGGCTGGAAAACAAGGAAATCACCATGAACGATATCGTCTTCCGCATCGGACCACGCATAAACGCCTCCGGACGCATACAGAACGGCAGTGAAACAATTGCCCTGCTCATTGAAAAAGACATTGCCAAAGCCAACGAAATGGCCAACACAATTAATACATACAACGAGGCACGCAAAGATATTGACAAACAAATGACAGAAGAGGCCAATGCCATTATAGACAGCATGTCTAACCTTGAAGCAAAACGCTCTATCGTCCTATACGGTGAGACGTGGCACAAAGGAGTTATCGGCATTGTAGCATCACGGCTGACGGAACTCTATTGCCGGCCAACTGTCGTCATTGCCATAGACGGGGAATACGGAACAGCATCGGCACGCTCTGTCATGGGCTTTGACGTATATACCGCCATTCAAAACTGTCAGGACCTGCTGGAAAACTTTGGCGGACATACATATGCTGTCGGATTAACCCTGAAAAAAGAGAATATCAAACCGTTCATGAAGCGGTTTGAAGACTATGTTGAAAAACACATTACTGACAAACAGATTCAGCCGACTCTTTCTATAGACGGAACGCTTGACTTCAAGGATATCAACAAGAAGTTTCACCACGACCTCAAAAAATTCCGCCCCTTTGGCCCTGATAACACCAAGCCCCTGTTCTGTACGAAAAATGTCTATGACTACGGAACAAGCAAGGTTGTCGGCAGGGAGCAAGAACACATCAAGCTGGAACTCGTTGACAACAAAAGCAACAATATCATGAGCGGCATAGCCTTCGGACAAAGCAGCCGGGCACGCTTCATCAAGTCAAAACGCGCTTTTGACATATGTTACTCTATTGAAGAAAACACATACAAACACAACGAGGTACAGTTACAAATAGAAGATATCAAACCTGCGGACGAAAAAGAATAATCTTATCTTCCCATGCCTGATTTCCACCAAATATTAAAACAGTATTGGGGATATGATGATTTCAGAGGTATCCAGTTAGATATCATCAAAAGTATCTACGAAAAAAAAGACACTTTAGGCCTCATGCCCACAGGTGGAGGAAAATCCATCTCTTTTCAGGTTACAAGCATGGCTATGGAGGGGATATGCATTGTCATCACCCCCCTTATAGCATTGATTAAAGACCAAATTGCCCATCTCAGGAAAAAAGGCATAAAAGCCGAAGCTATATATTCCGGCATGTCACACGATAAAATTCTCATGACACTGGAAAATTGTATCCTCGGTGACTACAAATTTCTCTACATTTCACCAGAAAGAATCAGTTCCCCGCTGTTTCAAGCAAAAGTACGCTACATGAACGTCAACTTTATCACCGTTGATGAAGCCCACTGTATTTCCCAGTGGGGATATGATTTCCGCCCCTCCTATCTTGCAATATCTGACATACGCCGTCTCCTACCAGGAAAACCTGTTTTGGCTATAACAGCCACGGCTACTCCCAAAGTCATTACAGACATCCAAGAAAAATTGCGTTTTTCAAGCCCTAATGTAATCCGGATGAGCTTTGAGAGAAAAAATCTAAAATATCTGGTAGCACACAGAGAAGACAAAAGCCAAGAAATAATCAACATACTCCGACGGACGTCCGGACCTGCAATCATATACACTCGAAGCCGTAAGAAAACCAAGGAAATATCAGAATGGCTGAGTCAAAATGGCATATCCGCCCTGCACTATCACGCCGGATTAGATAACACCGACCGCGATATCCGACAAAACATGTGGCATGACGAGAGTGTACGGGTTATTGTTGCCACCAACGCTTTCGGCATGGGAATAGACAAGCCTAATGTCAAATTAGTCATCCATACAGACCTTCCTGATTCCATTGAGGCTTATTTTCAAGAAGCAGGCAGAGCGGGACGAGACGGACAAGAAGCTGAGGCTGTCATGCTATATAATAACAGCGACAGACATAAATTACTAAAACGTATTGATGAGAAGTTTCCGACAAAAGAATACATACGGCAAGTTTATGACGACATCTGCTCATACTACGAAATTGCCGTCGGTGACGGTTACAACGTAACCAGGGAATTTGACGAAATGGATTTCTGTAAAAAATTCCGCTACTTCCCTATTCCTCTCCTCAGCAGTTTTGCCCTCCTGACCAAAGCCGGGTACATTACCTACCGCGATGAAGAAGAAACAAAATCACGGATTATGTTCCTGCTATGCAAGGAGGACTTGTACAAACTCCACACCCTTCCACAAAACAATGAAAAACTCATCCAGGCTATTCTTAGAAGCTATGGCGGAGTCTTCAGCACGTATGTATATATTGACGAAACGGACTTGGCGCATCAGACCCGATTACAGCCCGATGCAATATATAATATACTGAAAGCTTTGAGTCAGCAGCATATTATACATTACATTCCCCGAAAGAACACGCCATACATAACCTTTAATACCCGAAGGGTGGAAACGGCTGAAATCATGCTTGAACCCGAGGTATACGAAATACGCAAAAAGGAATATGCTGAGCGCATCCATGCTATTCTTAACTATGCTGAAAACAAGCATATCTGCAGAAGCCGCATATTACTAAACTACTTTGGAGAAAACAACATCCACAATTGCGGGATATGCGACATCTGTCGGCAAAATGCCAGCAATAAAATCACCGGCAAACAGATAGAGAAGACCGCTGAAGCCATCATGAATCTATTGGCCGGGAACAGCATCCCCTTAAACAACATTTACAATCTTCCCTTTGAGACAGAAGCCATTGAAGCTGCCTTGCAATGGCTCATTGACGAAGAGGAAGTCTATACAAAAGATGGCATGATTATTCTGAACTAATCATGCCATCACCATACAGATCCAAACGATCTGTTATCTAATCCATATTTTACGAGACAGACTCTTTCCTTCAACAGAAACCTTGACGACATACAGTCCTCCAGGCAAAGCCTGCATATTCAATACAGACAAATACCTGCCCGACAAGACTCTTTTACCTGTGGTATCATATATGTCAACCTGGTCGACAACCCTACTTAACTTCAAGTTCCGGCTTTCGCATACCATTTCCAATTCTTCAGACTTTGCTGTGACAGATTTCACAGAAACAGTGCTCTTGTCGGTCAGCACATAGCAAGCCAAAGCATTACCCGGCACATATAGGTATATATATGCTGAATCGGCTGCTGCGTTCACATGGCATTCTACAAGAGCCTCCGAATTAGTATTGTTGACTGTGCCAAGACCATCCTGAGGCAAGGTCCACAGATAGTTCATCGCACTAAAATCCATCTTATCATCTATTGTTGACACAACAAACTGATATCCCTGCGAAGAAGCATGGTCTGCGACAGGATAGACAACATATCTCTTGCCGCGCAGGAGAAATGTTGCAAATCCGTTTGCTGCCAATTGGGTCGTCGGCGGAACAAGTTTTTCCTTGTTGTTGACGACCTTGTCTATGCTACTGACAATTTTACCTGTCGTCAGGTCATACAACGAAGGCAGAGTCGTTGACGAATTAATAATGCATTTACCATCTCCCACGGGTAACAGGCGGGGAGACGCTCCCAGCTTGGTAACCGTCGAGGGGGCAAATTCTGTCAAAGTGTACATCTCCTCACTGCTCTGGACGCCGTCCTTAAATGTAAATTTCAAGACTTTTGTGCTGCTGGAAGCCGGTATATAGATGTCAAAATTGCCTTTGCTAACATCGCCTGTCACTGTCAGGTGTTCAACTTTTGCCGCTCCGTTTTTGCTTTTTATCTCAGCCTTCAAGGTTGCTTCTCCTGTCTGTACATCTATCATAAAGAGTTTTACTGCAACCGATGATACTGACAATGAGTAATTGTATACCAAGATGTTGCCTGCTTCATCCTTTATTACATCATTACATGGATAGGTCTTTGTCTGGAGATTAGAGCTCAGGGGCAGACGGTCAAGAAATATACCAGATTCGGCATCAAAACGGTCCAGGAATCCTGAGGCTGAAGATGAGTTCCCGTTTCGCGCAATAGCATACAACACATTACCCTGCCTGCAGAAGCCACGTTTGTATGACGCAGCCTGACTCATATAGATATTTGCATACGGCGATTTTTCTGCCCTTATCCATTTATTTGTCAAAACAATATCTTCATATGAGCCATAGGATGCCTCGTCTTCCCATTTAGATGGCAACTGAACATCAGCATACAGGGGAAAATGGTCCGAGATGTATTCCACCCCATATTTGGTCTTATCATTCACAACACGATATGTCTTGAAATATACATTCCGGCCATATATGTGATCCAACGTTTTAGTGTAATTGGGATTAAAGGCAGAATATGTGCAAACCAACGGGCCGTCAGACTCTGGTGCTGAAGTCGCAGCATCCCCCATATACGTCAGCAGTGTATCCAAACGGACATCTCCATAATTCAGGTTCAGGTCACCACAGAGGAAAACAGGTTCATCCGGGCCGATGTTTGCCTTCATGTCGGCTACCATCATGTTGGAACAAATCTGGCGGCAAGAATCACCCTGAGGAAAGAAATGGGTACAATATATCCAAAACGTCTTAGGCATACCTTCCAGACACTTAAACTGTGCACGTATCGTCAGTTTTGGCGTACCAGCATCCCAGGAATAAGATGAATGGTCAGGGGTCACGCTAAACCAGAATTTATCCCATTGCAGGAGTTCAAACTTGGAACTCTTGTACATGATTAAATCACGCTGACCGCCATTCGTCTCAATGCCATCCTTGGGATACAATACTTGACTGTATTGCGGAAGTTGCTCTTTCAGATAGGAGCACTGCAACTTGCGGGCCTCCTGCACACAGACGATATCGGGGTCTGTATCCTGGAACATCCTGACCACGGCCTCGCGCCTGTTCAACCACTCATGCCCCACGGTTTCACTGGCGTTATACGAATCCCATCCCTGCAGGACATTAAACTGCATCACACGGAAAGTAACGCATTTTTCATCTATGCTGCGAGGTGCCAGATTATCGGCATACATGGTCACACACATGAACACCAATAACAATACAATTAACCGTCTCATAAAATAACGTTTACAAAATTTTATTAATCCAATAATTTATATATATTCCAGCTTTTAGCACTCTACTACTGCCAGTTATTCTGCTACAGTAAAGTTTTCCTTACCCACGCCACACAGCGGGCAGATCCAATCATCAGGCAACTCTTCAAACGGAGTTCCAGCTGCAATACCATGTTCCAAATCTCCGACAGCGGGATCATATTCATATCCGCACATGTCACATACATACTTTTTCATTTCAAAATATACTGTTAAAGGTTTCTTAGTATGCAAATTTAAGATAATTTCTTAATATATCAGGCATTCCCAAGGCATTTTAGCAACAAAACTATGGCTGCATCTCTCCGATGAGTTTCTCACAAGCTTGCACTATGTTATTTAACAGAATTTAACAAAGCGCGGCGTTTTTTTTATGTTAGCCTGATTTTTCTAAAAATTGGCAGGCCTTGCAGTTTTTTCTGGCAGGCCTGCGCGCTACAACTGGCAGGCCTGCCAGAAAAATCCAGCAGGCCTGCCAAATTTACCCCTTCCACAGGGCCTTCAGAACAGGGCGTCAATTCAAGATGCAAAACAGTCTCACGTTGTTAAAAATCGTTAAACCTGCACGACACGACCCATACCTGACAGGAAAGAAGCATTCTTTCGGTGAGCAGGTGCGATTTCTTTGGCAAAGGATTTCATTATTATGAATAAACCTCCTAACTTTGCAATACTAATTAATAAAAAGATATATAGTGACAAGGCAAGGAATCGTACTTGAAGGAGGCGGTATGCGCGGGATGTTTACCTGCGGAATAACCGACGTCCTGATGGAACATGACATTTGGTTTGACGCTCTTGTCGGCGTATCTGCCGACATTCTTTTCGGTTGCAACTATAAGTCTGGCCAGATTGGCCGGGGACTAAGATACAACCTGCGCTTCAAAGACGACAAGCGCTATATGAGCTGGCAATCGCTCTGGAAGACAGGAGACTATGTCAATGCCGAGTTTGCATATCACACCTTGCCCGAAACGCTGGATCCCTTTGACAAAGATGCATTCAGGAACAACCCGATGGAATTCTATGTCACATGCACAGATATCATTGCAGGCAAACCCGTATACCAGCGTATTGACGAAATTGCCGGTGATGCCATGGAGTGGTTTCGCGCCACTGCCTCAATGCCCATCTTTGCCCGTCCTGTCCAGATTGGCTCCTTAACACTTCTTGACGGAGGACTTTCCGACAGCATTCCCCTGCAATTTCTGCAGAACAAAGGATGTGAAAAAAATCTGGTTGTGCTGACACAGCCCATGGGATACCGCAAGAAGAAATCCAAAGCAACACCTCTGATAAAACTGTTTACAAGGAAATATCCCCAAGTGACAGAACTCATGAAAACACGCCATGAGGCCTACAACAAGCAGCTTGACTACATAGAACAGCAAGTTGCCCAAGGGAACACATTCGTATTGGCTCCCAGACAGGGACTCGGCATCGGCCGCATAGAACAAAATGAGAAAAAAATGCGCATGGTATATGAACACGGGCGCCAAACGGCACTCCAGAATATCGGCCCCCTGAAAGAATTCCTTAACCAAAAGTATACTGACTCCCCTAATACACTATAATATTAATGACAAGAATATTAATCACCGTCGGCTTGCTGATTGTATCAAATGTATTCATGACATTTGCGTGGTATGGACATCTTAAACTACAGCAGCTCAAAATCATAACATCAAACACCCCCCTGATATCCGTCATACTGATATCATGGGGATTGGCATTTATGGAATATTGTTTCCAGGTTCCGGCAAACAGAATAGGCTTCGACAGCAACGGCGGCCCGATGAACCTCGTACAGCTCAAAGTGACCCAGGAGGTAATCTCCCTTATCGTCTTCAGCCTTTTCGTAATCCTTGTCTTCAACAAGGAATCACTTCACTGGAACCATTTTGCAGCATTTGTCTGCCTGATTATGGCTGTATTCTTTGCTTTCATAAAGTAAACCGTCACGACTATGACCATCCATATCATTACGCTGTTAGCCTGCATGCTCTGCCCCCTGGCCGCTACTCCGGCCTCCGACTACAAAGAGATGATAAGAAACAATCCGGAAACAGCAAGTGGCGAGTTCTACCACTATATATACACCCCGACAAAAGAAACACCTGCCCCAAAAGGATATAAACCTTTTTATATCAGCCACTATGGCCGGCACGGCTCACGCTATCACACGGGGCCGCTATATTTCAGGAGAACCATATCCCCCCTGCTGAAGGCCGACTCGCTGGGAATACTGTCCGCTGAGGGACAAAAATTATTGGCAGACTTGCAGAAACTGTCCGACATACATCAAGGTCATTTTGGAATGCTGACAGAACGTGGCATCAATGAGCATCGCGAAATTGCATACAGGATGTACAAACGCTATCCACAAGTTTTCTCCGGAAAGTCAGGACGAGACCGTATAATATGCAAAAGCAGTGTAGCCCCCAGATGTATGGCATCCATGGCAAATTTCATGTCATCACTGCAACAACATTGCGCAAGTAACATCAACGCAAGAATGTACTGCAGCGACAGCATACAGCATATTGTCGCCCCCGACAGAGACCTGAAGGACATCATTGCCAGGGAAGAAATCATGGAAGACTCCATACGCCATGCTGAATATCAGTCTAAGAAATTCATGAACAGAATCTTCACCGATACACAACAGGCTCATGAAATCATTTCCGACCCGATTTTCTGGATGAAACATATCCTGGATTGTGGCTCCATCGTCAGCAACCTGCCAAGCGGACCCAATATTATCAGATATTTCACACAAGAAGAACTTGAAGGCCTCTGGGTTGCGCGCAATGCCAGATTCTATTATCTTCTAGGCAGCAGCCGCGAATGTCCGGAATGTCCGCATTTGCTTGCCGACGCCCTGATAAACGATATCGTTGAAAACGCCGACCATGCCGTCTGCCAACATTCAAGAGTCACTGCAGACTTTAGATTCGGGCATGACACCGTAGTCCTTTCCCTGGCATTCCTCATAGGATTAAACGGCATGAACGGCCATCTCTCTGCAGCAAAAGTACAGCATCTGTGGAACTGCACCCGGCAAATATGCATGGCATCCAACATACAGTTTATATTTTACCGGAACAATAAGGATGACATTATCGTCAAATGCCTGTATAATGAGCAAGAACACATGATACCGAGCCTTGACAGCCCATACAAATGCTATTACAGCTGGAAAGATTTGAGAAAACACCTCATGTCGCTTCCTCTGACAACAGAAAAATAAAACAGCTTGCATGAACAAGAAACTCTTACTTTGCATCCTCCTGCTTTCCGTGTCAACCACACAAATAAGGGCAAAAGCTGACGACACAGGCATTTGGTCATCGTTCAACCTGAAATATAATTTTTCCCCAAGAATATATGGTTCAACCTACCTGGAATTCCGTTCAAAACAAAACAGTCAACGCATGGACTGCTTCATCGCACGCCAATATCTTGGGTACAACTGGAATTCATGGTTCAAAACCGACATTGCATATGATTTTATAAAATCACCCTCAACAGTACATAACCGGTTTCTCTTATCTGCAACGGCAACCTTGAAGGAAGGCAATTTCAGCTTTTCACTGCGTGAACGCTACCTGTACGATTACAAAGTAGCCTCGGGCAAGGGAGAAAATATATTAAGGAGCAAGGCAACCATCAGTTATCATATCTCCGGAACAAATTTCTTCCCTTATCTGGCAGAAGAAATGTTTACATGGAAGCACTGGATGAAAACCCGGCATTACATAGGTATAAAGTTAAAAGTGGACAAACACAGTTCATTTGACTTTTTCTATATGTACTATGCAAAGCAAGGTCAGGAAACCCAACAACACTTACTAGGATTAGGCTACATACTCAAACTTTAATAATAACATTAACAATAATTCATATGAAATTAAAATTCATTATCTTAATTATGTCATTACTGGCAGGAACAAACCAGCTGTCAGGTGCAAAGCAACACCATATCGTGTTGTCAACAGAAAACACCTCAATAGGTATAACAGCCAATGAGGGAGGACGCTCCTACATTCAGTACTATGGTACAAAGATACAGCAGGAGGATATCTACAGGCTTTTTGCTCTGAAGTCTAACTACACAAGCCCATCCTACCCCACCTTTGGATTAAACATCGGCCATGGCGTAATGGAGGCATTAAGCCTGCAAATGCCCGACGGGAACATGTCTACAGACCTCTATGTAACAGCCGTAGACCAAAATTCGGACAAAAACGGCAATTACCTGGAAATAACAATGCTCGACAGCGTATATCCCATAGAGGTCAAACAGTATTTTAAGACCTGCAACAATACAGACGTCATCACCACATGGACACAAATCAGCAACAAAGGCAAGAAGAGTATCATTATGAACAAATTCGCCTCTGCCGCCATTCCTTTACAAAGAGGAGACAACTATGTATGCCACTATCACGGCAGATGGGCTTCCGAGAATTATATCTATGAGACACCAATGCCAAACGGCGAACTGGTTTTAGATGAAAAAGAAGGCCTGAGAACTGCATGGTACAACAATCCCTCTTTCATGATTACGCAAGATGGCAAGCCGCAGGAAGAATATGGAAATGTCTTTGGCGGCACGCTGTTATGGGGAGGTAACTACAAAATACAAATGGTCGCCGAAAATAATAAACTGACTGTCGTTGCCGGTATCAACAGCGACAATTCCGCATACAGTCTGGAACCTGGCGAAACCTTTATTACCCCGGAATTTGCCATGACATTCAGCAACCAGGGAAAAGGCGGTATCAGTCGCGCATTCCATAAATGGGGCCGCACCTATGGCCTCCAACACGGCAACCAAGAACGAGACATCCTGTTGAACAGCTGGGAAGGCGTATATTTTAACGTCAATCAGGAGAAGATGGAACAAATGATGAAAGATATTTCCGATTTAGGCGGAGAACTATTTGTCATGGACGACGGATGGTTTGGAGAAAAATATCCACGCAACAACGGAACATCATCTTTGGGAGACTGGGGCATTAACAAGAACAAGCTTCCGCTCGGCATCAAAGGACTTACAGATGCTGCCAAGAAATATGGAATCAAATTCGGTATATGGATCGAGCCCGAAATGGCAAATACCATAAGTGAGTTATATGACAAGCATCCCGACTGGGTACTGCAATGCAAGAACCGTAAAATCAGCACCGGACGCGGTGGAACCCAAGTCGTTCTGGACTTATGCAATCCTAAAGTCCAAGACTATGTATTCAGCATCACAGACAATCTGTTGAAAAACAACCCCGAAATAGCTTATATTAAATGGGATTGCAACGCTGCCATGATGGATTATGGTTCAACATATCTTTCTGCTGACAAACAGATGGAGGTTGATATCAGATACCATATGGGATTACGCAATGTCCTGAAGCGCATTCGCGAAAAATATCCTGATGTCATCATACAATGTTGCTCCAGTGGTGGAGGACGTATCAGTTATGGATTCCTCCCCTGGTTTGACGAATTTTGGACAAGTGACAACACTGATGCCTACCAGCGTCTCTATATGCAATGGAGTGCAAGCCAGTTTTATCCCGCTATCGCCATGGCTTCGCATGTAAGCGCCAGCCCCAATCATCAGACAAGGCGGGAAACACCTATTAAATTCCGCTTTGACGTTGCAATGACCGGACGTCTGGGAATGGAGATGCAACCGCAAGACATGACAGAAAAAGAGTATGAATTCAGCAAAAGAGCAATAGCAAGCTACAAGTCTGTCCGCAAGATCATACAACTGGGAGACTTATATCGACTCATATCCCCCTATGAGCATAAGAACATCTCTGCACTAATGTTTGCCGACGAACAGAAGAGCCACCTCGTCATTTTTGCTTACAACGTTGACTATATGCACAGCCAGCAAGTGCCATTTGTCAAACTGACCGGAGTTGATGAAAACAAGAATTATCGCATCAAGGATCTGACGCCCATGGATGCAGCGAAACCATGCTTCCTTAATGGCAAAGTAATCAGCGGACGACTTTTAAAACATACCGGCCTGCAGCTAAAAGACATCCTAAACAAACCTTTTACAAGTGTTGCACTCGAATTAACAGCAGAATAAATCACATTTCATCACTAAAAATAAAAACATGAAGAAAATATTAGTGGCATTTATCCTATGCTCTACTTTGCTAAATAGCACTTATGTCTCAGCCAAGAAAAAGGGCAACAACAAAATCACAATAGGGACTATTGTTTACAAGTGGGCAGACATTGACCAAAGTTTCAAAGAACTGAAAGAAGCTCAGTTCACCTCCTGCCAGCTCAACTACAACAGCAACATGGACGAATCCTTTGCAAAGAAACTTATGGAAGCTTCCAAGAAGTATGGAATCCGCATTACGACTGTTGTAGGTGTTCCCTCGGCACCAAGCCTCGGAATAAAAAGCAGATGGAATTTCACAGAAGGTCCCTCTACCATTGGACTTGTCCCTACTGCCGGCAGAGAGGAAAAGATAGCAACGTATCACAAAATGATAGATTTCTGTAAGGCAGCAGGCGTCCCTGCCATGCATTCTCACTTCGGCTTCATTCCGGAGGATTGTTCTTCGCCTCAATATAAAAATTTCATCACAGTAATGAAAGACCTCGCCAACTATGCTTTGAGTCAAGGTGTAGAGATCTATTTTGAAACAGGACAGGAAACTCCCACAACACTTATCAGAGCCATAAAAGACATTGGCACCGGCAACTGTTTCATCAATTGCGATACAGGAAATCTTCTGCTATACGGCAAAGCAAACCCAACAGATGCAATCCGACAATTTGGGCCACTCGTAAAAGACCTCCATGCAAAAGACGGGACATATCCTTCACGCGAAGATCCTTATCATCTCGGCAAAGAAAAGAAAATACCAGAAGGTGACGTTGACTTTCCTGCTATAATCAAGCTACTCAAAGAACAAGGATATGAGGGTTCCATCACCATTGAGTGCGAACTGAATGGTAAAAACATGGAGTATCTTGCAAATACACGGAAATATTTACAGAAACTTATTGAAAAAAAATAAACTGAAACATTATGAAAAATATTTATCTTATTATTCTGGCAGTCATCGGTTCCCTGTCTGCGTGTAGTGAACCGACGAAGCAGGAAAAGCCTGCTGAAACACCCTTTGCAGAATGGGGAAAGGAATACGCCCTGGATACTGTCATCGAAGTCAATGGACGACAGGGGATAGCCAGCGACGGAAAATTCTACTATGTATCCAGTTCTACAGCATTATACAAGTATACAAAAGACGGCACCCTGGTTGCCAGCAATGAAGAACCATTCAATCAACTGAAACTTGAAGCCAATCACTTTGGGGATATTGATGTTTACGACGGCAACATCTACACAGGCATTGAAACTTTCATTGATGGTGTCGGCAAAAACATTCAAGTAGCTGTATATGATGCCAACACCCTAAACTACAAATACTCTATAGATTGGAATGAAGCGTCCGGACAAGTTGAAGTATGTGGACTTGCCGTTGACAGGGAACATAATAGGGTCTGGATGGCCGACTGGGTTCAAGGACATGAATTGTACTGCTATGATCTTGACAGCAAACAATATGTCGGGAAAGTCAAATTATCCCCCATCCCACGATTGCAACAAGGTATATACTGTAAAAACGGACAGATTATTATCAGTTGTGATGACGGCGATGCTGAAAAGAACGAATCTGACCACCTCTACATGGCATCCGTATACCAGAATGACACACTGACAGAAACCGCAGACGTAAAATTATGGCGTGAAATGACAGATTTCAAGCGTGTCGGAGAAATTGAGGGTCTCACTTTTGACCCTGAGAACAACAATCTTATTGTTCTTGCAAACCGTGGTGCCCGTATCATCTTAGGTATGCCAAAAGGCTTTTACGAAGGGTATGATCATGAAATTCACGAACTGTATGTATATAAGAAATGATTTGATTGAAATCAGTCAATCAGATATAGCATACCCTTTAGTAGAAATGTAAGAACTGCAGCCCGGATAGTTGTCACTACCCAGGCTGCAGTTCTTACATAGAGCTAACAAAAGATGAGTTCTATTCTGTTTCTTCTGCAGAATCAATTAAGTTATCTTTGGCAATAACAACAGACTTATCTGCCTTGACAAGGATTGTCAATGAAATATACATGTCGCTTTGCGGATATGATACACTTGTTGCAAACCGCAAGCCCTCATCAGCTGTATCATCAAACACAAACCCTTCAAGCAATCCATTAGTACGGAATCCTTCATCCAGAAATTGTTCAAAGTCAGTTTTAGTAAAAGTCTTTACATAAAAATCCGCTCCGTCACGCATGATTTTCAACTCGACGCGATTGTCCAAATAAATATTCTGACTTTCGGGATCTTTGACACGAGCCAATGTTGAGTCAGATACACGTAATATATTATATGTATAAACGTGTCCTTTATAAACAACCGAGTCCATAACATTTAATGATGACATTTCTATAGCACCATGATTAAATGTTTCATCATATGACAAAACAGTATCCTGGCTTGTGTCCGAAGAATTGGTGACGTTATTTCTACACGATGTAAAACATACCAAACCTAAACATAATAACATTAATGCAATAATTTTCATACTATCTGTAACTTTATGCTGCAAAATTAACACAAAAAAAGCAATTGCCCCACTTCCTCCATATTAACCGACAGAAGAAACATTCATACAAATGTCGCACACGGATTTAAAGCTAATTACTAAAATGTAAGATATGATTACAAGAAAGCATCGGTCAAAAGACAAAAACCGATAGGACACACAACTAAAAAGATTATATTTCTACATAACAGCAGAAATGATGATGTATGCGAGCAGAGGACTCCCTGCTATGCTTTTCTAAATGTGTGACCAGGAAAAAAACTTCAGACAGAGTATTTCTACACAATACTAAAATTAGGCTCTACAGACACGTAACAAGTTGTTTCCTTGTATGATAATCAACAAAAATATCGTCCAAAAGAACAACTGAATAAATTATTTTTTATAACTTTGCACGAGCATAGAAACATAATTGCATGAAAGGTAAAAAATTATTATTTATCGGTGAGGAAATAATCCCATTCCTTCCGGAAACAGCAATGTCTATTTACGGAAAGGCCGTTCCCAAATATGCAAGTGAAAACGGAATGGCTGTACGCGCCTTATTACCTAAATGGGGTATTATAAACGAACGCCGGAATCAACTGCATGAAGTAATCAGGCTATCCGGCATGAACATTATAATAAATGATGTAGACCATCCCCTATTGATAAAAGTTGCTTCTTTGCCTGACACTCGCCTCCAAGTCTATTTCACAGACAATGCTGATCTCTTCAAAAAAAGACAGATGATCACAGATGCTGATGGAAATGAATATGAAGACAATTATGTTCGCTCTATTTTCTTTGCTCGCAGTTCAATAGAAACATGTAACCTGTTACACTGGGATCCTGCAATTATACAATGCCAAGGTTGGTTTTCCATCTTAGTGCCTTTCTATCTTAAAAAGAACTTCAAAGAGAATCCCATTTTCAAACAATCAAAACTCATTGTTACCCTATACAATGAAAAAATGAAAAAACCTCTCCCTGAAGAAATCATTAACATGATATGCTACCAAGACATTACCCCAAAAGATATCGATGATACAGGTATAAAACTAAACACATTTGACGACTTGATAAAATTCGGTATTACATTCGCAGATGGTATCATATGCGGTGACAAGGACATCCCTCAAGAATGGATTGCATGTGCAGAAGAGAAAAACATTCCTGTATTAGCCTATAGTGAAGAAGACTTTGCGGCAAAAACATTCGACTTTTACAAAGCGATTTCATAAACCAACACAACAGATATATACCTTAAATTTTTGATTTAACTAATGTCACTATTCAAATCAAAATTTACAATACCATTTTTCTTGACAATTATCATACTCGGGGGGCTGACATCATGCGATGACAACACAAACGACATTGGTTTAACAGCTATGCCACATGCAGACATCACAAACACGTCACAGATGACCTTCAGTGCATATTCAAAATCCATAAAAGTTGACTCTCTCGCAGCAAATACATCTAAATGCTATTTGGGCAAAGTAACCGACCCCGAAACCGGTACAACAACAACCTGCAACTATGCTGCACAATTCTTCCGTAACGAAGAGTACAAATTACCACAGAAACAATTCATGAAATGTGATGAAAACGGAGATGTTGTCTGCGACTCCGTCATTCTTACTATATACATTGAATCATACTACGGTGACTCTCTTAATCCAATAAAATTCGCTGTATACGAACTGGATTCACTCAATGTCATGGAAGAGAACACCAATTACTATACAAATTTTAATCCCGAACCATATATAAGCCATAAGAGTGATGCAGTATACAAAGAAGCCACATATGCTGTAGCTAATTACGAAGAAAGCGATTCTATCAGAGGACTTAGTTCCTATACAAGCCATATAAATATCAAACTGCCAGCATCTTTCGGAAAAAAACTTCTCAACAAATATTACGAACATCCCGAATACTTCAAGAATACCTATACGTATACCCATCATGTATTTCCAGGATTCTACTTCAAATGTCTTTCCGGGAATGGATCCATGATAGGCATTGACGCCTCTGTTATGACATGCTATTTCAACTATACAATAAACGACAGCACATATCTTGGACTCGAGCGTGTTGCAGCAACGGAAGAAGTTCTGCAAAATAATTCCATATCCAATAATGGCATTGATGCCCTACTTGCTGAAGACACATGTACATTTCTGAAAACACCATCAGGTATTTTTACAGAAGTTACACTCCCTATAGATGAAATTTTCAAGGATCATGAAAAAGATTCCATCAACAGCGCTAAAATTGTTTTTCAGAAAATCAACAATAGCCAACTTAGCAAATATAGTCTGAACACAGCCTCTCAGTTGCTGATGCTCCCTAAAATCGAACTCAACGAATTTTTCGAAACACAGTCTCTAACTGATGGGACAAAAGAATTTATTACAGCATTCAATACCAGCTATAACTCCTACACCTACGAAAATATTGGCACACTCATATCATGGATGAAAAGACAAATGGAAAACGGTGCAGGAATCAACAGTAGCGATGACGAAACTACTATTACAAGAAAACATGACAATTGGGTTGCCGCCCATCCTGACTGGAACAAAATTGTACTGGTCCCTGTCAGCACAGAAACCAGCTCAACAGGTTATTCCAAAATATACAATGAATTTGAACTAACCAGTACAAAATTAGTAGGTGGTTCCAACACCCCCATTCAAATTTCCGTAGTTTACAGCCATTTTAATAAATAATCCCGCACCAAAATATAATTTCCTATTGTAAGACTAAAACACAGAGGCATATCATACGTATGATATGCCTCTGTGTTTTACTATGATTTTTTCAAAAATTATAGAATATCCATGTGATTAACTATCTTAGACAGTTGAAACTGCAGTCTCTGCATAGTTGATTTAGGTACCATCACTTTAAGAACACATTTATTATCAAAATTTGATTCTAAAACTTTTAAATTAAGAGATTTTATCGTAGTCATCACACTATTCATCTGAAAATAATCAAAACCGACTTCTACCAATATTTCTTCTTTTTTCTCCACTACAACAGTATTCTCATAAGCCATTTCCGCCGATATCTGGTATGCATCTGCCAACCCACTGGTACCAAGTTTTATTCCACCAAAATAACGGACTACTATACAACACACATATCTTAAATTATGAGCAAGTAAAACTCCCAGAATCGGACGACCTGCAGTTCCTGAAGGCTCTCCATTATCACTGCTTTTTGCATCAGATGGCTCACCAAGAACATAAGCGTAGCAGATATGCCGTGCATCATAATATTTTTTACGATATTGCCGCAGTAAGTCTTCTGCATCGTCAGCAGTACCGATCGGATGAACAAATGAAAGAAAAACACTTTTTTTCTCCACCAACTTTGCCTGAGCAGCAGCACCTATTGTAAGGAATGTATCTCCATCCATGTTTCAAAATTACAAAAAACAAGTGAAATATAAGTAAATCCCGACTTTAGGATAAACCAAGCCCCTTTCTTTGTTTATGTTGCCATTCACAGAATACACGAAAAACAAATTTAGTATACACTCTTTGATTCAAGCCATCATATTCAATATTTTAAAAATAACCATAAGCGTTGCATTCAAACAAAAAACATAACTTTGTAATAGTTTTTCAAAAAATAATGAGCTGCTAACACAAAAACATTATGAATCATGACTTGGGAATTTGTATTAAGAATCTTTACAGCGGCTGTTTTAGGTGGAATAATCGGACTTGAGCGCGAATACCGTGCTAAAGAAGCAGGTTTCCGTACTCATTTTCTTGTTGCACTTGGCTCTGCTCTCTTTATGATTATATCCGCATACGGATTTGAAGATGCTTTGAACTCACCAGAACAGCGATGGGATATAGCGCGTATCGCTGCACAAGTTGTATCCGGTATCGGCTTTATTGGCGCAGGAACGATTATTTTTCATAAAAGCGAAAATATTGTAAGCGGACTAACTACAGCTGCAGGCCTATGGGTTACTGCCGCCATTGGCCTTGCATGCGGAGGAGGCATGTATATTCTTGCAACCGCTTCAACCCTTCTTGTCCTGACGGGATTAGAAGCTTTTAATATCATCCTACATAAAATCAATACACAGCATAAGCAGAAAAACCAAGATTAAAATACAGAAACTTCCATCATATCCACAAATACCCACCATAATATCACATATCAGCCAATCAACTTCTGGAGAAAGTAAAACCTCATGAAAAACAAACTTTTTAGCTTTCCAACTACTTCTATCCGAAAAGAAATGAGTACTTTTGTAGACATTTTATATTAAAAACAACAATAATAATGATAACAGTATGATAACAGTCACTTTTCCCGACAACTCCACTAGAGAATATGAATCCGGTATAACCGCATTACAAATAGCTGAAAGTCTTTCACATCAACTGGCCCGTGAGATTGTATCCTGTGCCATTAATGGTAAGACGACGGAACTAACCACAGTTTTGACGGAAGATGCAACAATCAAATTTTTCAAGTTTGAAGATGAGGAAGGAAAGCATACCTTCTGGCACACATCGGCACACCTCCTTGCAGAAGCATTACAACAACTATATCCAGGTATTGAATTCGGCATTGGTCCCGCAATAGAAAATGGTTTTTATTACGACGTACTTCTTCCAGAAGGACAAGTTATCAAAGAGAGTGACTTTGACACTATCAACAAGAAAATGGCCGAATTGGCTCAAAAGGGAGAAGTGCTGACAAAAAACAATATAACCAAGAAAGATGCATTGGCTTTCTTTAAGGAAAGAGGACAAGAACTTAAACTTGAACTAATCAATGAGTTGGAAGACGGAACAATATCCACATACACCCAAGGTGAATATACAGACCTTTGCCGCGGTCCACATCTTGTATCTACAGCTCCTATTAAAGCTATACAGATAACAAGCATTTCTGCTGCATATTGGCGAGGAGATCAAAGCCGTCAGACTCTTACACGCGTATACGGCATATCTTTCCCAAAGAAGAAAATGTTGGAAGAATATCTTACACTCCTAGAAGAAGCCAAGAAAAGAGATCATCGTAAAATAGGTAAGGAACTTGAACTTTTTATGTTTTCTGAACGAGTTGGAAAAGGATTACCCATCTGGCTTCCACGTGGTACTGCTCTTCGCATGCGTCTACAAGATTTTCTAAGTCGCATACAAAACCATTATGGATACAATCTTGTCATTACCCCACACATTGGTTCAAAACAATTATATGTAACATCTGGCCACTATGCTAAATATGGCAAAGACTCTTTCCAACCAATCCATACTCCTGATGAAGGTGAAGAATACATGCTCAAACCAATGAATTGCCCGCATCACTGTGAAATCTTTGCACGAAAACCACGTTCATACAGAGAATTGCCTGTTAGAATTGCCGAATTTGGCACCGTATATCGGTATGAACAAAGTGGTGAACTTCATGGTCTGACTAGAGTCCGCAGTTTTACTCAAGATGATGCACACATTTATTGTCGCCCCGATCAGGTAAAAGACGAATTCCTGCGTGTGATGGATATCATAAACATCGTATTCAAAACGTTTGATTTTCAAGATTTCGATGCACAAATATCATTACGCGATCCACAAAATAAAACAAAATATATCGGAACTGACGAAAACTGGGAAAGAGCTGAAAATGCCATCATAGAAGCATGTAAGGAAAAAGGCATGAATGCACATATAGAATATGGCGAAGCTGCTTTCTACGGTCCAAAACTCGACTTTATGGTCAAAGACGCATTAGGAAGAAAGTGGCAGCTGGGAACAATTCAAGTAGACTACAACTTACCTGAACGTTTCCAACTGGAATACGTCGGTGACGACAACCTTAGACATCGTCCTGTAATGATTCATCGCGCCCCATTTGGCTCTATGGAACGATTTGTAGCAGTATTGCTAGAACATACCTGTGGCAAATTTCCTCTATGGTTGGCTCCCGATCAAGTTGCAATACTACCTATCTCCGAAAAGTACATTGACTATGCAAATACTATCAAACAGCATTTTGACACATTAGGTATACGCTCATACATAGATGACCGCAGTGAGAAAATTGGACGCAAAATTCGCGATAATGAAATAAAACACGTTCCCTACCTCATTGTTGTAGGAGAAAAAGAACAAACCGAAAGCACAGTCGCCGTACGTAAGCAAGGAGGTGAAAACCAAGGAACAATAAATTATAAAGAATTTGCAAATAAAGTTAAGAAAGAAGTCTATGATATGATAAATATTTTTTAACTTTGCACGCGATTTAACAAAACAAAAAAAGACGCTCAAATAATTTTAATGAAGAAAGACGACTTAAAGCAAAACTACAACATCAACCGCCAAATAACAGCAACTGAAGTGAGGGTTGTTAGTGACGAAGGAAGTGTAGTGATGCCTCTTGCTAAAGCACTTGCACTAGCAGAGCACAGAGGAGAAGACGTGGTAGAGATTTCATCCAATACCACTCCCCCTGTGTGTAAAATAATTGAATTTTCCAAATTTCTTTATCAGATTAAGAAGCGCCAAAAAGAAATAAAAGCAAAACAAGTAAAAATTGAAATAAAGGAAATCCGTTTCGGTCCCCAAACAGACGAACATGATTATACTTTTAAGTTAAAACATGCTCGCGAATTTTTGGAAGAAGGTAACAAAGTTAAAGCCTATGTTTTTTTTAAGGGGCGTAGCATCGTATTCAAAGAACAAGGTGAAGTCCTATTGCTTCGTTTTGCAAATGATTTGGAAGAAGTCGGCAAAGTTGACAGTATGCCTGAACTATTGGGAAAACGAATGACAATGTTCATCTCCCCTAAAAAGAATCCAACAAAAAAAGCAACAAAGCCAGCTGAATCTGTTATAACAGAAGAAAAGAAAACGGCAGATAAAAAGCAACAGGTACGCCAAGAAAAAAAGAGCGAATACAAAATGCCGACAATAGAAGGAGAAGAATTTTAATAACAATAATATATGAGATGCGCGTAGCGTATTGGTTTCACGCTGCCGCACATAATAAAAACATTAATAAATTATTAAGAAAATGCCAAAAGTAAAAACAAATTCCGGTGCAAAAAAGCGCTTCAGCCTCACTGGAACAGGTAAGGTGAAAAGACGTCATGCTTACCACAGTCACATCTTAACAAAGAAGACCAAGAAACAAAAGAGAAATTTGGATCACATTGCAATTGTGGACCGTACAAATCTCAAACAAGTTAGAGAACTTCTTAATCTGCGTTAAAAACGCAAGGCTAAGAATAATTATTAACCGAATGTTTAGCCAAAAAGATCGTTCAATGTAAGACGACGCTTACATTCAAAAAAAAATTAAATTATGCCAAGATCAGTAAATCATGTTGCTTCAAGAGCAAAGAGAAAGAAAATTCTGAAATTAACACGTGGTTATTTCGGTGCACGTAAAAACGTATGGACCGTTGCCAAAAACACTTGGGAGAAAGGTTTAACATATGCCTATAGAGACCGTAAAACAAAGAAACGCAATTTCCGCGCACTATGGATTCAACGTATAAATGCGGCCGCACGCTTAGAAGGTTTATCCTATTCACAATTAATGGGTGAACTTCATAAAGCAGGTATTGAAATTAATCGTAAGGTCCTAGCAGATTTGGCTGTAAATAATCCCGATGCATTCAAAGCCATCGTAGCCAAAGTAAAATAAATTTTCATTATATTACAATAGGGGAAGAATTTCTTCCCCTATTGTAATATTAAATTAAATGTAATAAAAGGCTTGCCATAATAAAAACTTTTTGTACTTTTGCATTGCAAAAGAAACGGGGTGTAGCGCAGTCCGGTTAGCGCACCTGCTTTGGGAGCAGGGGGTCACAGGTTCGAATCCTGTTACCCCGACAGAAAAAGGTTGAAATTTTTCAACCTTTTTTTATGTAATAATGATTCTGATTTATAAACACAGTTTTTTAAATATATAAAACCTCACATTGAATATATAATTACTTTTACAATGATTTTTCTATCTGCACTATAACCCAATGCCATGATTTCTTTGTAACTTTGTTGTATATAAAAACAATCTATCAATATGTACAGAACAAAGACTTGCGGTGAACTAAGACTTGCCAACATTAGCGAAGATGTAACCTTAGCTGGTTGGGTACAGAAAATACGCAAAATGGGAGGCATGACCTTTATTGACCTGAGAGATCGATATGGAATCACCCAACTTGTTTTCAATGAAGAAGAGAACAAGGAACTTTTTAATAAAGCCAACACTATAGGCCGTGAATATGTCATTCAAGTAACTGGGAGGGTAAATGAAAGATATAATAAGAACAACAAGATTCCCACTGGTGAAATTGAAATCATTGTTAACAAATTGACTATTTTGAACAAATCAGATATCCCACCTTTTACTATAGAAGAAAACACAGACGGTGGTGACGATATCCGAATGAAGTATCGCTATCTTGATTTACGACGCAGCAATGTTAGAGCTAATTTGGAATTACGGCATAAATTTTGCCTAGCGGTCAGACATTTTCTTGATAGCAAAGGTTTCCTGGAAATAGAGACACCTGTTCTCGTTGGTTCCACACCAGAAGGGGCACGCGATTTTATTGTACCAAGCAGAATGAATCCAGGTCAATTCTACGCTCTTCCTCAAAGTCCACAAACACTAAAGCAACTCTTGATGGTTGCCGGAATTGACAAATATTTTCAAATAGTAAAATGCTTCCGCGATGAAGACCTTCGCGCAGACAGGCAACCAGAATTTACCCAAATTGATTGCGAAATGAGTTTCGTTGAGCAGGACGATATCATCAATACATTTGAAGAAATGACGAAATACCTGTTTAAAGAAGTTCGTAATTATGACCTTGGGGAAAAACCTTTCCTACGCTTAAGTTGGCATGAAGCAATGAAACGTTTTGGTTCAGATAAGCCTGACATGCGTTTTGGAATGGAATTCGTTGAATTGATGTCTGTTCTCAAGAACACAGGAGAATTTGCAGTTTTTAACCAAGCTGAATATATTGGTGGTATTTGCGCCAAGGGTTGTGCTGCATATACAAGAAAACAAATTGACGAACTAACAAATTATGTAAAAAGCCCCCAAATTGGAGCTGCAGGATTGGTATATGCGCGCGTACAAGATGACGGTGTAAAATCGAGCGTTGATAAATTTTACTCCCCTGAAGTGCTCAGCAATTTGGCTAAAGAAATGAACGCTGAAACTGGTGACCTCATCCTTATTATTTCTGGTTCAGATGCAATGAGAGCCCGCAAACAATTATGTGAGTTGCGACTATTGATGGGTGAACGTCTCGGTTTACGTGATAAGAACAAATTTGCTTTGCTTTGGGTTGTTGATTTTCCAATGTTTGAATGGAGCGAAGAAGAACAGAGGCTAATGGCCATGCACCATCCTTTCACAGCTCCCAAGCCTTCAGATATACCATTATTGGATAGTGCTCCTGAAAAAGTATTAGCAGATGCCTATGACATGGTATGTAATGGTGTAGAGGTCGGTGGAGGTTCTATACGTATACATGATGCTGTTCTGCAAGCCAAAATATTTGAAATCCTAGGCTTTACACCTGAGAAAGCACAAGAACAATTCGGTTTTCTCATGAATGCCTTCAAGTTTGGAGCCCCACCCCACGGTGGTTTAGCATATGGTTTAGACAGATGGGTCAGCCTCTTTGCAGGTTTGGATTCAATCAGAGACTGCATTGCATTTCCCAAAAACAATTCCGGAAGAGATGTAATGCTCGATGCTCCGTCGGAAGTTGATGCCAAGCAGTTAGATGAGCTACACCTACAAATTGATCATTTTAAATAGAGAATATAATTAGGGCTGGCAAAATTGCCAGCCCTAATTATATTCTCTATTTTCATCTTTGTAACAAAGACATTATTGCTGACACTTTAGCTTCAGATGAAAGGTTATAATCCAGCCAATAAATCTTGATTCCACGCCTCTCCATTCCTCGGAACCACGTCATTTGTCTTTTAGCAAACTGATGGATGGCAATTTCCAAACTATGAACCATTTCTTCGTACGTTATCTTGCCAATAACATATTCCGTTACATATTTATATTCAAGTCCATAGTAAATGAGAGCTTCTGCAGGAATCCCTTCGTCGAGCAACGACTGCACCTCTTCTATCATTCCATCTTCCAGGCGTTTTCTCAGACGAATAGATATCTTCTGACGCCGCACATCCCGAGGCACATCCAAACCAACAACAAGACTATCTATCTGAGGGAAATCGGTGGAACTCAATGGATATTCCCGATAATAAGTTTCTATTTCTATCGCCCGAATAGCTCTCTTTTTGGTATCCGTATCGGTTGTATTATGCAGTTGACGATATGACGACAGAATCTCTATCAACTCCTCTATTGTTTTTTCTTCCAGTGATTTTCTCAATGGCTCATTAACAGGAACCGGCGACATTCTGTATGCCCGCAATACAGATTCTAGATAGAGTCCCGAACCACCACACATAATGGGATATTTCCCTCTAGCACATATCTGCTTATATGCTTCAAGAAAATCATGCTGAAAATTGTATACGGTGTACTTGGTCCCTGGTTCACAAATATCTATCAGATGATATGGGATGTTTTCGTAATCAGCTAAATCTTTGCCTGTACCAATATCCATACGCCTATATACTTGCCTGGAATCAGCCGAAAGAATCTCTCCGTCTATCATTTTTGCAAGAGATATGGCCAGTTGCGTCTTACCACAGGCTGTAGGTCCGAGTATAGTTAGCATTCTTTCCATTTGAATACAAAAATACACAAAAAAGCCACTCAGTACAACTGAATGGCTTTTATTTTCAAAAACTTTATATAAACTTAGAAGCCTACAGGTTTCTAAATTAAAGTTCTGCAAGATATTTAATAGTACGAACCATCTGAGATGTATAGGAGTTCTCGTTGTCATACCAAGAAACAACCTGTACCTGATATGTATCGTCATCTATCTTGCTAACCATTGTCTGAGTAGCATCGAACAGAGAACCATATTTCATACCAATGATATCAGAACTTACAATCTGATCCTCTGTATAGCCAAAACTCTCTGTAGATGCAGCCTTCATAGCAGCATTGATGCCTTCTTTTGTAACATCCTTACCCTTAACAACAGCAACAAGGATAGTTGTAGAACCTGTAGGAGTCGGTACACGCTGTGCAGAACCAATCAACTTACCATTCAATTCAGGAATTACAAGACCGATAGCCTTGGCAGCACCTGTTGAGTTAGGAACAATGTTCTGAGCGCCTGCACGGCTACGACGGAGAT
>CACYCZ010000083.1 GCA_902773055.1 uncultured Bacteroidales bacterium | reverse complement strand
ATGCCCAGGCCCAGCATCATCGGCAGAGCCATGAGCATCCATAGTCTGAATAATGTTTTTTTCATTGTCTTGTTTATCATTTTAATTATTGTTATTGCTTGGAATTGGCATTATTCAACGTTTCTCTGCGGGGCATAGGAATTAGTATTCTATCAGTTCAAGTCCCTGATTGCAGTAGAATGGAAACTTTTGGTCACAGGTGTGCTATGGCCCACCTCATGAAAGCACTTCTTACGAGTTTTTTCGAGTTGACAGCTCTGTTTTCGGCCATCTTTGCCTTTCTCTCTTCTTGTGACATAATGATATTCCTTTCTATAATAAACGTTTATGGCTGCAAAGAAATACAAATTTCTGCAGATTACCACAACACAGCCCCACCTTTTTATATTGCTTGGCAAAACGATTAGTAATGATATGGATACAAGAAGTAAGCCCTGCTCCTTTATGTGACCTGAAAAACTATATAACAAACACCTTAACAATTTTGGTAACAATTTTTAGCGGATAGCAATAAAATAAAACACTTTTATCTGAATCCCAATAACCCAATAACGCTTGAAGACATTGAATTGTCCTTAAACATATCATAATGCAGAAGTACTTCCACCGCACAACTGTGATTTATTTTTGACATATCCTCTCTACATGGTTTCCTGATATAAATAAGATAGTCAGGCCATTTGTAGCAGCAATACAAAAAAACATATAGGGGGATTCTTCAAAATAGAAGAATCCCCCTATATGTTACACTTAAGTGAAACTATTTCACATATATCTTCTTGCCACCAAAAATATATACACCTTGCGGCAAGTTCAATGAAGAACTTGTTTCTGAAACCTTTTTGCCATTCAAATCAAAGACTGGCGCAATGGGCGACATTGTCTTAACTTGATTAATACCTGCCAAATAATCGCTTTCATCTATTATTGTCAATTCAGCCGGTGTACCTTCGGAAACAGGCAGATAACACTGATTGGCCGGCAAAAATGAAATAGTAGATGACGTCACGAATCCCAGTTTCCCTTCAGACGTAATCCCCAACACGCGCATTGTTTTAGGATCATATGCCGTCTGAGCATCCTTGCTTCTCTGGCGTTCATCATAGTTAAAATAAACACCACGCAATAAATTAGAACCGGAAAAAGATTCTTTGCTTGCAAGCAGTTGCAGTTTATTATCGACTAGATTATTACTATTACATTCGATAAAAACCGGCATAGAAGCTGGTATAATCTCGGTTTTAACCTCAGACATCACGGCATACCCATTATCAATCTTAGAAATATATTTTGCTTTCAAACCTGATTTCGGAAAAGAAAATGCAAAAGAGGCATAAAACGGAGCATAGTATTTCCCTCCAACGGCGATACTGGGAGAAACAGCAAAGTAATTATCTTCCATATCGACAGGATCAGCAACCCATATACGATAATCACCCGTCCCGGTTGTGCCAAGATATGCAAAAGCACGAGAGCTACGTTCTGGGTCTGTCAAATACTTACCTTCTGCATATACATAATATTGATTGATCGCACCATTAGTTGTATAAGGGAAGATATTGACATAATAGCCGATAATATCATGTACACCTGTTCCTTGCGCACGCAAATCATACATCTCTCCATATGAGCCCTTGTATTGATATTCTGCATAAACGATGGTGGCAGGATCTGACAAAGTCTTCGACTTATCTTTCCATAGCTTCAGAGCCCCCATATCAGCACTGGCCGTAGCTATATTGATACTACCTGTATTATCTAACACATATATATATCGATCTGTTGCCAGATTATGGACCCGGTAAAAACCATCTTTAATCTGTGCACCTGCTACGACGGCAAAGAGGCATAAGAAGCCAAACAGTAATGATTTCTTCATTTAGATGCTTATTAAAAAAGCCTGCCAACCTGCATGCTTAAACAGGTAGACAGGCTTCCTTTTAAATATTCAAATCTTATTTAGCAATACAAATACTAACACGATTCATTTCGTTCTTTGCAAACGGCTGCTCGGTATCACCTTTGAAGTCTGTAACAATACGATCAGCAGAAATGCCGTATTTGTTCTTCAATGTCTGAGACACGATATTAGCCCGCTTAACAGAAAGGTTCTTATTGATTGTTGCATTACCTGTACCCTTATCTGCATAGCCTGTAATAGTAACCTTTGCAGAAGGATTCTCGTTCAGATAATTTGCTATCTCGGCAACCTTATTCATCTCAGCAGAAGTAATCTGAGTAGATTTGATTGTAAAGAATACATCACGACGGAGAGGTTCAGCCTTCTTAACTTCAGCTACAGGAGCAGGAACCGGCTTCTCAACGACTTTCTCTACAACTCTTTCTACAACCTTTGGCTCTGGTGCCGGAGCTGGCTTGCAGCAAGCAGGAACAGTCTTCTGGGTAGAACTCTTACCTAAATTAACCTTAATACCGGCAAGTGCATTAAAATACCAGTCAGCGTTGCCGGCCTTCTTGGAATTATAGCGGTCATTAACGGTATTGGCGCTCAATTCCAAGCCAAGGCTTACAGCCTTACTTACACGGAAATCAACAGTAACACCAGCCTGACCCATGAAACGGGTCTTGGTACCGTCCCACAAGTAACGTACGAATTGGTCATCAGCGGCAACTACTGCGGCATTGTCTGCAAGCATCTGAGCAGCAGCATCGCATGCTTCATCATTGTTGAAACCAATATTCAAACCAACACCTGCAAATACGCCAACATTTACAACACGGTTTGGATTATACCTGCTGAACAAATTGGAGAGATTGAATGTAGCATCCAATGCAGGAGCGATATAATTATACTTCCATTTATAGGTCTTGCCGTTTAACTCTGAACCGGCCTTACTCTGCCAACCATTAACGTTAAGGCGAGCACCAACAACCTTGTTAAAGTTGTAACCAACTGCTACCTGAGCATTAGGAGAAAGAAGCTTGTTAAAGGAAATTTCACCTAATGAATATTGACCACCACCCTGAGCCTGAATATACCAGTGGGGCTTAAAAACATCTACAGTCTTCTCACCAGATTGAGCTGATGCAGTAAAACATGTAACTGCCAACAAAGCTGCGAATAAAATTTTCTTTGTCATATTCTTATTTATTTTTATTATTCTTTGATTACTTTTTCTTTTCTGTCTCCTTCAGTTGCAGTTCCCAAAAGGAACTGCAACTAAAAGAACCAGATAGAATATTTAGTCTTTCAATTTAGGCTATATTTTTATTTAACCTTCACGTAATATTTACGAGTTGAAATCTTGCCTAAATAATCAAGAGCGGAGTAAACAACCTCGTAAGTGTAACCTGTAGATGAAACTATCAAGGCAACTGCCTGCTGGTCACCATCAAGAACAGCATACATGTTGTTCATACCATTATACTGAATCTTATTGGCAGCCTTAACCTTATTAAACTCAGCCAGACATGCTGCATCGTTTGTCTTAGCAGACTTGCCATCCTTGATTACGTCAGTAATAGCAACAAACTTCTTGTAAGCCGGAGTAACAACTTCACCTGTATATGAAGTCAAATAGAGAGCCTTTGCACCAGTTCCGTTGAATACTGTCGGGAATGCCTTTGACGTACTCATCATGGTCAATGTACCTGTAACATTTTCATAGGCAACTGCTGGCTGCAGATAATAGTTGGCATTGTTCAAAACGCCTTTAACTTTTGTAACAGCCTGGTTCAAGTAACCAATGAACTTGTTCATCTTACTGATGTAGTTATTCAAATTCTTATTAATAGTGTTTGCGATGTTACTCAACTCACCATTAACGCTTGTGTTCATCTGACCGGAAATGTCTTGAATCATCTGGTTGATGGAATTTGCCAAGTCATTCAACGCAACTTGGAATTTAGCCTTCAACTGATTCTCGATACCATCTTCAATCTGGTGACCCCATACTTCAACCTTCTTATTCAACAAAAGAACCAGTTTGTCTACCCATTCTGAATAGTTTTCAATATTTACATCCTGTTTCTTTGTTGTCAATACTGTTGCTGTATTTGTGATAGGATCATATTTCAAAGAATCTGGAACGTCAACAGTAACGATCAGGTTACCCAGTTCATCAAGTGTGATATCCTCAAAATCAACAATGATGTCGAAATTGATGCTTGGAACAGTAACGGTAATGCTGCTCAGATCAAAGTTAATTTCATCAAACTTGAAATTAGCATTAGAAATCGGAGTGATGTTTGGCAAACGCTTAACGATAGCATCACCAACTTTTCTATCATTCAAGAATGCGTATGACAGCGGTTTAACAGCTGTTGCAGCAAGCAGAGCCTCTGAGAATACACTGTGTGTACCCAAAGAATCCTGCCATGTACCCTTAACCCAATTTGCGTCAAGTACGCCGTCAAACTGTGCATATACTTTCTGAGCGAGCTGAGAAATATTGATACCCTCATAATCTCTGTTCTTAACAGCCTTGAGGTTTTCTTTAACTGTTGATTTCAGACCTGGTTCAATAGAGAACTTAGCAGCATCGATATTCTCTGATTTCAATGTTGCAGGAGCCTCATAGAAAGCATTTGCGCTGCTACCGCTGACAGTAGCCTTTGTCCAGCCGAAGGTCAGTTTGTCGGTAGAAGGAACAAGTGTACCCAATTCAATCGGGCATGCAGTTCCCTGAGTATTTTCCATTACGAACTGAGCACCTGTAAAGTCTGCAGTATTAGGATTAACAGTCAGGTATACTTTACCGGCATTGTTCTCCTTTTCACTGATAACGTAACCATTTGCGTCATTCTTAAATACCTGCTCCATTACGTCAGAGCCGATCATTTCAGCATCCTTGTCAGTCAGTGCATAGTCAGGATATACCATATCGCTTGTAGATACCGTCGGGAAGTATACATTGTGTTCAAACTGGCCATAGTATGCTACGAGAATATTTGAGCGTACGCCTACAGGCAGGGCGAACTGACCGAATACCGGATTAACTGCCCCCTGAACGATGATACTTGTAATCATCTTGTTGAGGACATTCTCAAATGCATCCTTGAGGTTCTTGATATCCTGAGTGTTCTTGTTAACCTGACTTGCCAGTGCTTCCAACTGAGTCTTCAGTGCAGAAATTGAGTCTGCGAGAGCTTCATCAGCAGCTTTATATGCAGCAGTAATTGAAGCCAGACTGTCCTGGAACTCACCTCTGCCAATCAGAGTGTCAACAGCGGCATTGATATAATTGATAGCTTTTGTATACAATGCATTTGCAGAATCTTGAACAACCTGAAGTTCTGCCTTTGTTGCATAGTCATCCAGCGCAAGTTTGATGCTGTCAATACTCTTCTGCATTGCAGAATCCTTTGCTGTCAGCTGGTTGTAAGCATCTTGCAGGGCAGAAATAGCAGATGCGTTAACAGCAGCCTGCTGTGCAGCATTGCTTGCAGTAACAGCCACATTCTTCAGAGAGTCACCCAAAGCAACAATCTGGATTGAATCCCACTGTGCAAGGCTCAGCGCTGAGTTTGCTACTGACATGGCTGAATTAGCAGTCATTGAAACAACATTCAATTCGCTGGAAATTCTCAGCAGAGAGTCTCTTACGACCTTCATAGAATCGCTGACAAGATTTTTAACCCTATTCTCTGCATCTGCGATACGCTGATTAATTACGTTTACTGTATCCCTCAAAACTTCTGCAGTAACATAATTGGTCAGACTTGTATTGATCAGATTCTGTACCTGAGCTTGAGTCATACCAGGGTTTGTATTCAGATATTCCTGAATAATTGTTATAACAGAATCGTGTCCAACAGCGGGATTAGATGCATAGTAATTAGCAATCAACTGATTCAGGTGTGCGTCAGAGCAATTGCACTGCTTCAATGTGTCAATACGATTACGAAGAGTGTCAACAGAAGCACGCAGTCCATCAAGTTGATTCTGAATAATATCAGTCAACTTAGAATTTTCCCGCAGCTGCAATGTGAGGTCGTTGTAGTTGTCCTCATCATAGTCTTTACAGGAATTAAACATCCCCATGCAAGTGATAACGACCACAAGCACAAACAATTGAGTAATTTTCTTTTTCATTTTTGATAAATTATATAAAATTGATTAATACTATTTTCAATATTACCACGAAGGATACGTACACTTTAATCTGTGCAAAAATAGTCATTTTTTTCGTAACAGAGAAGCATTTAACCCCTAAAAATTAAAAAAAAACAAATTTTATTTTCTTTTGTGTCTGCCATCATAAATATTTTGCAACATTCATTTGCAATTTTACGGTTTTCAGCATGCCAGAAAAGCAAGTCAATCTATCTTTGAAGCACCAACGCCAGTGAAGATACTGTAATAATTCATTCCCCTCTCCTGCTGGCAACACATTATAGCACCCTGCATAATCTGCAGGAATATTTAATGAATATGCTTAGGGGCAAGGACCATCACAAACCAGGCTTGCCGTGTCCGCATATACCATCCCACAAAAATGAAGGATAAAATAGCCCGAGTGATGCGGACAAGAATGCCCAACAACTGAGAACCACAGACATCCAGAGTATATATTTGGGCAGACAAAACTTTCTTATAGCAGGCACAAAGACGAAGTGTCAGTTGTTTAACAAAACGAAACATATATTTAACATTTTTACACCTTCAGGCAAGTACGACAAATTTCCCTGGCTTTACAGTTTTCACTGGCAGGCCTGCGCGTTGAAACTGGAAGGCCTGCCAGTGAAAACCAGCAGGCCTGCAAAAAACACCCCTTTCAGAGGATATTGTAGCGGGCTATGATAATGGGAGAAAAACAGCCTTTTAATATGTTAATAATAGTTAAACCAAAACAGCAACTTTATTGATGTCAACACATAACATTGTCAAGACAAAGGAGCATATAAGGAAATCAGGAAATGTCCTCAACATAAAATACCTCAGCAATCCTGCAACATGAAAATTAATATTTTTATTCGGAATCTGTGAGCGCAGCCCGCACAAATGCGTAACTTTGCAAAAAATCATCTTGCCATGCCTGAGAAATTCAACCCCTGCTACATTATTGAAGAACAGAAACTACGGGACAATCTTGCCCTGCTACATCAAGTCAGCATGCAGTCGGGTGTAAAAATAATACTGGCATTAAAAGCCTTCGCTAATTGGAAAATATTCCCCATCATACGAGAATACATATCGCACACCACTGCCAGTTCTCTGTTTGAGGCGCATCTGTCAGACCAAGAATTTGGTACAAAAACATATACGTATTCTCCTGCATATGAAGATGAGACTTTTGACGAATTAATGGAATACAGCGACCACATAACCTTCAATTCCATATCCCAGTATAACCACTTCAAGGCAAAGGTTATTGAATGGAACAAACTGACACGTCACCGCATCTCAATGGGACTAAGAATCAATCCTGAGTATTCCGAAATCAAAACCGACCTTTACAACCCCTGCTCCCCGGGTTCACGCTTTGGAATAACAGCTGAACAGCTCCCTGAAATCCCGGAAGATATCGAAGGACTACATTTCCATTGCCACTGCGAAGATGACTCTTCGGCATTGGCCCACACCTTAGAACACGTTGAAAACCATTTTGGAGCCCATCTGGACAAGGTAAAATGGCTAAACATGGGAGGTGGGCACCTGATTACAAGAAAAGGATATGATATACAATTGTTTATCAGTACCGTAAAGGCTATAAAGGATAAACATCCTAACCTGGAACTTATCATAGAACCGGGTTCGGCATTCCTGTGGCAGACGGGATACCTGACAAGTCGTGTAGTAGACATTGTTGAAAATCACGGCATCAAGACCGCCATTCTGAATGTCAGTTTTACCTGCCATATGCCCGACTGCCTCGAAATGCCCTATCATCCTGAAGTCAGAGGAGCTCAAATAATAACAGACAGCCCTCTCACTATGGGCACAGACTCAAACATTTACCGATTAGGAGGAAACAGTTGCCTTAGCGGAGACTATATGGGTTACTGGATGTTCAAAAAACCTCTGAAAATTGGAGACGAAATCATATTTGAAGATATGATACATTACACTACCGTCAAAACAAATATGTTTAATGGTATCACACATCCTTCACTGGCCATCAAACATTTGGATAACAGCATAGAATTACTCCGGAAATTCACATACGAGGACTACAAGGCGCGAATGGATTGAATTCGCCAAGCTGTGATATAAACTAATATACAAGTAAATACCGAATACAGCACAGACATTTCCCTGAACCTTGCGGACAAAATATTTTATAGTCAAGGCAATGACATATGCCGTATTCGCTTGTCACATGGCAAAAACAAAAACAGGGCAAATATTGATTTGCCCCACTCCAGAAAAAAAACAAATTAAGACCGCCGCTTTCTAAAGGGAATCGGCTTCAGGTGCGGCATCGGGCGCTTTTCCAACTCAGGTCTAAGCGCTTGAGAATCGGGAAGGGATATGCCTGAGGAATCCGGAATCGATTGTTCCGTCCGCTCGGCCGGGGCACTCTCAGACGCAGGCCTGTGAAAACGGATCATCGCAGGATCTGTAACAAACAATAGTTTGGGCCGGTTGAAATATGAACTCTTCAAGAACACAAATCCTTGAATGGATTTGACATCAACATTCTCAGCAGTCCTCAGTTCACATTTGAATTCGCCGTCTCCATGAACAGGAACATTCACACTCTGCACAGAATCATTTACGTATGTCACAGACATATTGAAAATTGCATCACGCTGTCCTTCAGCAAACACAAACTTAGAAACCATATGCCATAGATAAGTATCGCCCGGCCGGGATGTTGAATCAGCATTGATATGAAACGTAAATCGATTATTAAAGCCGACAGGAGATAAGACAAAATACGAACGTCCATCCCATATATTTGCCGTATCACCGACATTAGACAAGGAGGAATAATAATGTGAGTCACTTGTAATCACACCTAAAGCCATTGACTCCCGATTCAACTGTTTGTTTATCTTATCATATATTTTATACAGCAAATCAGTATGTTGAGAATACCATAACATGGAATTTTCAAAAGAACTTTCCGATGTATGATATTTCTTCAAGACCTCCAAGAAATAGTAGCGTTTATAATATTCAACACTGTCCGTCTGAAACGCCATGGCCTTAGCCAGATGATAGTCGTACAGTATCGCCTGCATGTCACGTTCGGAGATTACACCAACCGGTTGCTTACGATGGCACGACACCAACAAGAGAAGTAAGAAAAACAAAACAACGGCCTTCTTCATATTAATTCTTCTTTCAAGCAACCTTTCAACTGAAAGCACGGTGAAGAGACTTTCTGTAGAACAAAACAATGGATAATGCACCTGTGGTTATTGCAGAATCCGCAAAATTAAAAATAGGACTGAAAAACACAAACGATTGCCCGCCGCAAAAGGGCATCCATCTTGGAAACTCCGACTGAATGACAGGAAAGTAGAACATATCCACCACCTTCCCCATAAACAATGATGAATAACCACGACTAAACGGCGCAAACTCTGCCACATCTCTTATGGTACTTTCAGAAAACAAAACACCATATAAAACATTATCGAAAATATTACCGGCAGCACCAGAAATAATCAGACATATGCAGAAAATAAACCCTACAGGGAATTTCTTACGCAGAATTTTTATCAAGAAAAAAGCAAGAAATCCAACTGCGATTATCCGGAAAGAACACAATAAGATCGTACCTCCAACCATATCAAGGCCAAATGCCATACCCCGATTTTCAACAAAATAGAGATTTGCCCATTTTTGCCCAAGAATAGGTCTTATTTCCCCTAAGAAGAAATTTGTCTTGACATAAAACTTCAGCACCTGGTCTGTAATCAACACCAGGAATATAACCACCAAAGCAAATACCCCCTTATATCGGGCTACAGAGAAAAAGCCAGCCACCTTTACTTTTTACGGTTTTCCTTTGCTTCGATGCTCAATGTCGCATGAGGAACAGCCCTTAACCGTTCCTTAGGTATAAGCTTACCTGTAACCCGGCAGACCCCATAAGTCTTATTGTCTATGCGTACCAACGCCGCCTGCAGGCCTTTCATGAATTTCTGCTGCCGATATGCCAACAGAGATAATTCCTCCTTACTCTGTGTCGCATATCCGTCTTCCATAACCTTATAGGTATGCGAGGTATCGTCAGCCCCATTACCTTCCATATTCATCAGGGCTTTCATCATCTGGTCATAATCCTTCTTGGCCAGTTCAAGCTTCTCAAGAATCAACTCTTTGAATTCAAGAAGTTCCTCGTCAGAATATCGTTTTTTTTCAGCCATAACTAAAGTTTTTTAACAGTTACTTTAAGTTTATACTCATCAAAGTCTATTTCTGTGTCGCCGGACGCAGCCCATTCCCATTTATCGCACAGCACTTGAGAACAGATATAGTTCCCAAAGCTATTGACGGCCTTTTTGACATCCTCATTTTCTTCCATAATGACATGGATGTGGTCTGTAATATTGAAGCCGTTATCCTTGCGATAAGCCTGAATACGCTTCACCACCTCTCGGGCAATACCCTCCTGACGTAATGCCTCTGTAATTTCAAGATCAAGAGCAACCGTCAATGTCCCATCATTGACAACGCTCCATCCTGGAATATCTTGGCTGAAGATTTCTACGTCATCCTTTAGAATTTCTATTGTCTGGCCCTCTATATCCAAATTCAACTTGCCATCAATCTCCAGCTGGGAAATTTGTTCTTGACTCAAATTAGTAATAGCACTATTAATAGTACCCATTAATTTCCCATACTTCTTTCCCAGCACTCGGAAATTGCATTTTACCTTCTTTTCCAATTGGATTGAGGTAACAAATCTAATCTCTTTGACATTTACTTCACTCTTAATCAAGTCAGCCATCACTTCTATATGTGCTTTCTGCCGCTCACTTTGTACGGGAATCATTATACACTGCAGCGGCTGCCGAACAATAACCTGTTCTTTCTTTCGCAACGACAAAACCATAGAAGTTATTTTCTGTGCCAGACTCATTCGGACTTCCATGTCTTTATCTATCTGAGCTGGATCGCTGACAGGGAAATCTGCCAGATGCACTTCAATAGCGGTTCCTGCATTTGCAACACTCATTAAATCCTCATACAGGATGTCTGAATAAAACGGTGCAAATGGCGCCATCAGCCGGCTGACAGTTTCAAGGCAAGTAAACAATGTCTGATAAGCACTCAACTTATCATCATTCAGGCCACCAGCCCAAAAACGTTTTCTATTCAGACGAACATACCAATTTGACAAATCATCAATAACAAACTGCTCTATCTGCCTGCCCGCTTTTGTCAATTCCAAATCCTCAAAGCAATCAGTAACATCTGCAATCAAAGTATGCAGCCTGGAGAGAATCCATCTATCAATTTCCGGTCTTGCAGAGAGCGGCACTTGCTTTGCATCAGCTGTAAACCCATCTACATTCGCATACATTGCTAGGAAAGAATAGGTTTGAAACAGTTTGCTAAAAAATGTCCGTGCAACCTCAGCAACACCAGCCTCGTCAAACTTCAAGTTGTCCCAGGGAGATGAATTTGTCAGCATATACCAGCGCAAGGGGTCTGAACCATATTTCTCAATCGCTTCAAAGGGATTGACAGCATTACCCAGACGCTTACTCATCTTATTACCGTTTTTATCCAAGACCAGTCCGTTACTGATAACCGACTTATATGCCACACTGTCGAAGACCATTGTCGCAATGGCATGTAATGTAAAAAACCAACCTCGCGTCTGGTCTACCCCTTCGGCAATGAAATCTGCAGGATAAAACATCCTCTTATCAACGAGTTCTTTATTTTCAAAAGGATAGTGCAACTGAGCATATGGCATCGCCCCGGAATCAAACCAGACATCTATCAGGTCTGTTTCCCTTCTCATCGGTTTGCCCGACGGACTAACGAGGACGATATCATCCACGTATGGTCTGTGCAAGTCTATCTTTTCATAGTTTTCCTTGGAATAATCGCCTACAACAAATCCTTTTGCCGTGAACGGATTTTCCTGCATTATTCCAGCCTTGACAGCTTTATCAATTTCTGCTGACAATTCTTCAACAGATCCTACACATATTTCTTCCTGGGTTTCCTTATTTCTCCATATTGGCAATGGCGTTCCCCAGTATCTGCTACGGCTCAAATTCCAGTCATTCAGATTCTCCAGCCACTTGCCGAAGCGTCCTGAACCTGTACTTTCGGGTTTCCAATAAATCGTATTGTTAAGTTCCATCATGCGCTCCTTGGCTGCTGTCGATCTAATAAACCAGCTATCCAACGGATAATACAACACGGGCTTATCTGTTCGCCAGCAGTGAGGATAGTTATGGACATGCTTCTCTATCTTGTACGCAGTTCCTTCCTGCTTCATTTCCATACAGATAACAATATTCAAGTCTTCTGCTTTCTGAAGTTCTTTTTCGCTCAATCCTGCGTACTTAGGATCATAGGCATTTTTCACATAATCCCCTTCGTGATGCCTGTATAATTCCACATTGACACATTTGTTTACAAATTCATCTGCCAATTCGGACAAGAGATAATATTTCCCCTGCAAATCAACCATAGGACGCGTCTCACCACCTCTGTTAATCAAAAACAGTGAAGGAATGCCGGCAGCCTTGGCCACCTTGGCATCATCGGCACCGAATGTAGGCGCAATATGAACGATACCTGTACCATCCTCTGTCGTCACATAATCACCAGGGATTACTCTGAATGCCACTTCTTCAAGTTCAACAAATCTATCATTACCTACAGAGAACAGCTTCTCCTGATGCTTTTCTGCATATTCCTTTATAAAGGCTGCAGCATTTTGGTCATATTTCTCAGTCGGTTTGACCCATGGCATTAGCTGTTTATATTTCATCCCGACCAGATTCTTGCCTAAACATTTTGCTACAATTCTGTAAGGCACTACTTTATCCCCGGGAGCATAGGTTTCCATATCAGCCTCTTCTCCTTCGGGCTTAAGATAATTTTTAAGGCACTCTTCTGCAAGAACGACTGTGATTTTCTTGCCGTTATAAGAATTATACGTCTCTACTACCACATAGGTAAACGAAGCTCCCACGCACAGAGCTGTATTGGATGGCAATGTCCACGGAGTTGTTGTCCATGCAAGGAAGCACGGAGCAGCCCATCCTGTCCACTCCGCCGGAGCGTCAATGATTTCAAACTGTGCCGTAACAGTTGTATCCTTGACGTCACGATAGCATCCCGGCTGATTCAGTTCATGGGAGCTCAAGCCTGTACCGGCAGCAGGGGAATAGGGCTGGATAGTGTACCCTTTGTAAAGAAGTCCTTTATTATACAACTGTTTAAGCAGCCACCACAGACTTTCAATATAAGAGTTTTCGTAAGTAATATAAGGATTATCCAAATCAACCCAATAGCCCATTTTTTCACTCAATTCACGCCATTCTGCTGTATATTTCATCACATCAGCGCGACATTGGGCATTGTATTCGTCTACGGATATTTTCTTGCCTATATCTTCTTTTGTTATACCGAGATTCTTCTCGACACTCAGTTCCACAGGCAGTCCATGAGTATCCCAGCCAGCCTTACGGGGAACCCTGAATCCCTTCATCGACTTATAGCGGCAAACTGTATCTTTGATTGTCCGGGCAAGCACGTGATGGATACCAGGATGACCATTTGCAGAAGGAGGACCTTCAAAGAAAACAAATGTTGGCGCACCCTCCCGCAGGCGTAGACTGCGGCCGAACATATCGTTCTTACGCCATTTTTCCAAAACTGCTTTATTTATAGCCGACAAATTCAATTCTTTGTGTTCTGCAAACTTATTCATATTCTTGTCTATATTTTTATCCGCAAATTATATTTCTGATACATTAATTAACTTGCAAAGGTAAGAAATTTACAGCGAATTTTCCACTACCTTACCAATTATAATACTAAAACTAATGATATATTTGTACTCAAAATACAGACTAATGAAGAACTTCATCTGTTTTTTCCTACTTTTTGCACCTTTCTCTCTATGGGCACAAGAGGGTTTTCGCATTGCAGAATTCAACACTGAGAATTTTTTCGACTACGAACACGACTCCCTGAAAAATGACGAAATGTTTCTCCCCGGTTCCCTTAAGAACTGGACGAGGAAGCGTTTTTGGACAAAGATGCAAAATATCAGCAAAGAAATCATCTCATTAGGCAAAGATGCTCCTGCCGATCTCGTTGCACTGACCGAAGTTGAAAACGACAGCGTGATGACCTGTCTCACTCAGCGTGCCTTACTGAGAAGAGCCGGCTACCGATATATAATGACCAACAGCGAAGACCACAGGGGCATAGATGTCGCACTACTCTATCAACCCGGTACTTTCAGACCCTTGTCACATAACTCCATACGGGTTGACTTTAAAGAATTACCCAAGATCAGAACAAGAGATATCCTATATGTCCAAGGTGTTGTCTATACCGGTGACACGCTGCATGTTTTTGTATGCCATCTGTCCAGCAAGCTCGGAGGCAGGAAGGCTACCGAGAGATATCGAATGGTGGAAGCCCATACTATCAGGACCCATGTTGATTCCATTTTTGACCAGACTGCCGATGCAAAAATAATCATTCTCGGAGATTTCAACGAAACAGACGCCGAGGATGCCATTGCCATAGGATTAAAGGTGCAACGCGCAGACAGGGAAAACATATTAACAAACCAATTATATAATCTTTCGTATATCCCAGAAAACGAGTATCATATCAGAGGAACATACAAATACAACGACACTTGGGAATTCATTGATCACATTATAGTAAGCGGCTCGCTGCTCAACCCGGAAAACACCATCTCCACGTCACCCGAATCCTTCCACGTCCATACACCGAAATTCATTCTGCAAAAGGATGAAAAGTACAAAGGCTGCAAACCTTTCAAGACCTATAACGGATATAAATACCTTGGAGGATTCAGCGACCATCTCCCCATATACATTGACTTGAAGACCAGTTTACCCTGACCTCAATCAGAAGGTGACATTAAAGCCTAATGACAGCCATTGCTTGAACTGCAAAGTATGATTGCCATTATCGTCATACATCGTATCATCAAAACGAGGATACAGATACAACTTCGTGTTCAAATACTTGTTGATGGTAAAAGTAAATGTATTTTCCCATTCCCACTGCACTCGCTTGTAATCTGTAAAATAATACATGCGGGCAACCCATGTCAGTTCATTCAGGAGTTTCCATGTATAGCTCAATGTCACATTGGAACCGATATATTCACGTGAGTGGTGGTTGGGATACAGGCCGTAACGGCTTCTGAGCCTTTTACGGCCCACATACTTCCAGTCGTATGACAGCGGAGCCATGTTTATGGTTGAACTGAATTTCTTTCTGGCAAGGCTCCATGCCATACCAATTGACAACACGCTTTCAAACTGAGAGAAGAAGTCGGCAGTGCATAGCCTGCTGTTGTTAGGATATTGTGGTGTCATTCTCGTGGTACTGGTCAGTGTTGCCGTATAGGACCAGTTCTTGGCAGCCTTGACAGACAACTGGTTTACCATTCTAAGTTGGTCTGTAGTAGGATGCCACGGGTGAATTGTATCCGCTTTTACAGTCTGGAGACCCAATTGCATCGTCAATGTATTATTGAAAGCAACTTTAGAATTATTATTGTAGTTCGCCTGTATATTGGCAGTCATCAGGATTGAATTGTAATTGGAGCCTCCTTGATACCAATTGTCAGAGAAATAATATTCCATCAGCTGCAGACTGTAGGTTTGCTTGAATTTCCAAAAGTTGGGGCGGTATCCTACAACCTGAATAGGCTCAAACACCTGAACCGGTTTTGGGGTAGTCACTCTGGATGCAAGTTCAACCTTGTGCTCCGTTTCATGTTTCATATCTGTCCTCAGTCCCTCATTCTTGTCCAGCACCGATTGGCTTGTAACAATATATTGCGGATGGGATATGTATATGTCAGAAAAAAACTTGTCGATGGCTGTATTCGTTTCCAGAATCTCATCCGATTTGTTACCAAGCGGAGCCAGGGGAACGACAATACTGTCGGACGGATGCCACCCGATATCCATTTGGTGCTTGATTGGATTAAAATAGAATGTAGGCTGCACAAAAAGCCGATAATAATACGGATTGGACAACAAATCTCCTTTCTTGTATTTCCAGTTGCTGTTATAATAGTCACTGAGCTGATACAGAGAATCTGTATAATTCTCAACAATCTGGTCTGAAAACGAAGGTGTTACATTTATTGCCTTATCTTTTTTCTGGGCCACAGAAACGAATATGGTAAACAGGAATAATATATCAAGAAAGATTGTCTTCACGTCAGCAATTTTGCGTTTTCAACTGCAAACTTATTAAAATTAGAAGACATATTTCCCCAAAATGACAAAATTTTACAAAAACAATACTCCTGTCAGTCTGTGACGATATTAAACGAGCAAGCCGACAACATCAGAAGAGAACCGCCGCAAAGGCAACAAAACCTATCAGAAAGCATAGCATCTCCATATATTTCCACTCAGGCAGGCAAACAAGCGTAATTGTCATGAAATTTCAGGATCAACACCAATGGCATTTAATAATTTTAACCGAATTTAGCAAATTTTAGATTTTGTGAAAATATTAAGAAAAACGCACAGGCCTTGCAGTTTTCACTGGCAGGCCTGTGCGTTAAAACTCGTAGGCCTGCCAGTGAAAACCAGCAGGCCTTCAAAATTTACCCCGGCCACAAGGCCTTCTGACGAGGGTGCTCCCAAACAAAAACATAGGCGGCCGCAAATGTTAATATATATTAAAAAAACGACACTCATACAGGAGACATATAGTACGTGTCGGTATTGGCAGTCAAGAGCAATCTCTGGAGAAAAAATGGGACACTACAGAACAGGAAAGCCCAAGACTCAACTATCTCTACAAGCGACAGCAAGATTTTCTTCCCCCAGTTTCACTAATATAAAATGCCACCGCAAAAAGCTTTTCCTCCACAAAAGCCCTCCGTTTGGCATAAAAAGGTTAACTTTGTATTTTGTTACATAAAATATTATAATTATCATGGATAAAAATACTGTCACAGGATTTATACTTATAGCATTAGTATTCATAGGATTCAGTTACTTCAGTCAGCCGTCCAAAGAAGAAATAGCCCTGCAAAGAGAGCGTGATTCCATAGCGGCAATCAATACTAAGAAAGAAGCAGAGAACAAAGTCAGGCAAGAGAAGCAACAAGCTTTGGAAGCACAACTGTCTGCACAAGACACTACGACCTTGTTCGGCAGACACAAACAAGGCCAAGCACAGGACATCATCCTCAAAAACAACCTCGTCAAGATTTGCCTCAGCACAAAAGGCGGTAACATTAAATCGGCAGAACTGCTCAACTACAAGGACCAGACCGGCAAGAATGTACAGTTGTTCAATCAGGAAAGCGCCACATTAGACTATACCCTTGCCCTGAAGGCAGAGAATGTCAATACCAAAGAATACTTTTTCACCGCAGAAGACATCACCGACTCAACAGCAACCTTGTACATTACCGGCACCGACAGCAGCACGCTCCGTCTCTGCTATAAGCTGATTCCCGGCAGCTATATGACCAATCTTACCATAGAAAGCACCGGGCTGGAAAAATATCTTGCACCCAATCAGCACTATATTCTCGTAAACTGGAAAGAAAAAGCCAGACAACAAGAAAAAGGCTACGACTTTGAGGCACGCTATTCTACCCTCACCTACAAGACTGCCGACGACACCACTCCAAAGCAACTCAGTGAAACAAAGGAGGAAGAAAAGACTCCTGAGCAAAACCTTGACTGGATAGCTTTCAAGAATCAGTTTTTCAGCTGTGTCATGATAGGGCATCAGAACTTTAATAACACTCGCCTGAAAAGTACACCTGTTGAAAAAGGCTCTGGATTTCTCAAGGCATACGAGGCAAGCACACAGACCTCATTTGACCCGACCGGCACACAAGCCTGCCAATTTCAATTCTATTTTGGACCCAATCAATTCCAATTACTCCAGAAAACCAATAGGCTCAGCTTGACCGACAAGGATCTCAACCTGGAACATCTTGTATATCTTGGCTGGCCGCTGATAAGATGGATTAACCGTTTTTTCACCATCTACCTGTTTAACTGGTTGACCAACTTTGGAATATCCATGGGTATCGTACTTCTGCTCATCACCATCCTGCTCAAAATACTTGTATACCCGACAACAAGAAAAAGCTATCTGAGCAGTGCCAAGATGCGTGTACTCAGACCGAAAATTGAAGAAATACAGAAAAAATACCCCAACAAGGAAGATGCCATGCAAATGCAGCAGGAGATTATGGGGACATACAGCAAATATGGCGTGAGCCCTATGGGCGGATGCCTTCCAATACTGTTGCAGACCCCAATCTGGATTGCCATGTTCAACTTCGTTCCAGTTGCCATTGAACTGAGAGGACAGCACTTCCTGTGGTCTGACGATTTGTCTACCTATGATTCCATCATTACCTTCCAACACGAACTGCCGTTCATCGGCGACCACATCAGTCTGTTCTGCATCCTGTTCTGTGCAAGCAACCTGCTCTACAGCTGGATAAACATGAGGATGCAAAAAGATTCCATGGCAGCCACTGGCCAAAATGCACAGCAAATGAAGATGATGCAATGGATGATGATGCTGATGCCCATCTTCTTCTTCTTCGTGTTCAACAACTACTCCGCCGGACTGAACTACTATTATTGGATATCTCTCATGTTCAGCGCAATCATCATGTGGTTCCTGCGTTGGAGAACCGATGACAACAAACTGCTTGCTCAACTGGAAAAGAACTATGAGAAGAATACTAATAATCCTCAGAAAATGAAAGGACTTGCTGCAAGACTTGAAGCCATGCAACAACAACAGAAAGCCATGCAGCAAAGAAGACAAAACAAATAAACAGCCTCCACAATCATGAAAAAGAACCTTTGGATAGCACTATTCCTAACCATAAGCACCACAATGGCTAAAGAACCGACAGAAACTTTCATCGGCAGAAATAATCTGAAACTGAACAGTGACCTGATGACGCCTGAAGCCCTATGGGCAATGGGCAGAATAAACGCCTTTGTCCAATCTCCCAACGAGAAAGACGCCATATACGGAGTCACCTATTACAGCGTGAGCCAAAACAAGAGCCATACCGTGCTCTATGCCTATGACATGAACCAGAAAGAAAGCAAACAACTTACCACTGATGTCAAAAGCGAAAATACACCTACATATATAAATAACGGCAAACAAGTGCTGTATCTAAGCAGTAAAAGCGGCAGCAACCAGTTGTGGTGCATGAATGCCGATGGTACAGGACGACAACAAATAACCAATTTGGAAGACGACATAGAAGACTACCTCCTGTCGCCTGACGAAAAGAAAATCATCCTCATACGCGAAGTAGACACCTATGCCAGCATAGATAAGAAATACGATGACCTGCCCAAGGCAAGCGGTATGGTTATCAACGACATGAACTACAAACACTGGGACCACTTCGTAACCACTATCCCCCATCCATTTCTTGCCGATTTCAGTCTGAATGGTATAAGCAACATCACTGATATTCTTAACAATGAGCCCTACGAATGTCCTATGCTCCCGTTTGGAGGTACAGAACAGCTGGCATGGAGTCCAGACTCCAAGCTGATAGCATACACCTGTCGCAAGAAAACCGGAGTTAAATATGCCTCCAGTACCGACAGCGATATATACATATATAATACGCAAACAGGTAAGACCACCAACATATGCAAACCGGCCAACTATATCGCCCCCGAAACAGATGACACAAAATCATACCAATATCAGGAGGTCAACCAGCAGAAAGAAGACTGTAACGTAGGCTACGATACCAATCCTGCATTTTCACCTGACGGACAATATATTGCTTGGCAGAGTATGGAAAGAGACGGATATGAGAGCGACCGTAACCGACTGTGTATCTATACCATTGCCTCTGGCAAAAAACAATATGTAACAGAAAGCTTTGAATCCAATGTAGATACATACTGCTGGGGAAACGACTCTAAGACGCTCTATTTTACGGGGGTATGGCATGGGACTACCATGGTATACTCAACCAATCTGAAGGCCCAGGTTAAGAAATTGACAGAAGGCATCTTCGATTACAGCATAGTTTCTTTGGCAAAGGACGGGAAGTCCCTGTTCGTAAAGCGCCATAGCATGAGTCAGGCAGATGAAGTTTACCAACTCCTGCTCAAAGACAAGTCACTGAAACAACTGACATTTGAGAATAAATATTTCTATGACAATCTGACCTTCGGCAAAGTCCAAGAACGCTGGATAAAGACTATTGACAACAAGCAAGAACTGGCATGGGTCATATATCCTCCCCATTTTGACCCCAACAAGAAATATCCGGCCCTTCTCTTCTGCGAAGGAGGTCCCCAATCTCCTGTGTCACAATTCTGGAGTTATCGTTGGAACTTCCAAATCATGGCTGCAAATGGATATATTGTCATCGCCCCCAACCGCCGGGGCCTACCCGGTTTTGGAATGGAATGGCTTGAAGAAATAAGCGGAGACTACGCAGGACTTTGCATGAAAGACTATCTGTCTGCCATTGACGACCTCGCCAAAGAGCCATACGTAGATAAAGAACACCTAGGCTGTGTCGGTGCAAGTTTCGGAGGCTATAGCGTATATTGGCTGGCCGGACACCACGAAAAGCGCTTCAAAGCCTTTATTGCCCACGACGGAATTTTCAACTTCCACCAGCAATGGGGTGAAACAGAAGAGATGTGGTTCCCCAATTGGGATCTTGGCGGTGCCCCTTGGAACAATCCCAGCAACAACGCCTATTCAGACTCCCCCCATCTCAGTGTACACAAATGGGACACCCCAATATTGTGCATACACGGCATGAAAGACTACCGGATACTGAATTCACAAGGAGAATCTGCCTTTGTCGAAGCACGAATGCGCGGCATTCCAGCCCAGTTGCTCCTTCTCCCTGATGAAAATCATTGGGTACTGAAGCCACAAAATGGAATCCTTTGGCAAAGGACATTCTTCAACTGGTTAGACCGGTGGCTAAAAAAATAAGTGCACGCTAACAACTCTTCAGGGCACCACTACTTCACGGACTTTAATGTTTCTGACAAAATGCGACTATCCATACTCATCCCAACTTTCAACTATGTCTGTGTACAATTGGTTCAAGAACTAGCCCTTCAATGCAAGCAATGTTCTTTGCTGGAAGAATATGAAATAATTGTCGCTGATGATTGTTCTGACACTGAGACAATCACCCAAAACAGAAAAATCAACCTAATTACAAACTGTCACTATCAAGAAAGCGACACAAATCTGGGTCGGTCACGAATTCTGAACAAAATGACCAAACAGATGAAATATGAATGGGTTTTAATCATAGATAGTGACGCAGAAGTATGTTCCGATACTTTTATCAGCACATATTTATCGGCAGCAAAAGGAAACGACGTGATTTGCGGTGGAATAAAAACATCTGCCAAATACAGCCGTACTGATAATCAACTACGCTACAGATACGAAGAAAATGCCCACAGCATCCGCTCTATGAAATATCGCGGCTCACATCCGTACATGCGTTTCTCTTCCTTCAACATAATGATTAATGCCACGGTGTTCCATAGCGTCAATTTTGATGATTCAATAGTACAATATGGCTATGAAGACACACTTTTCGGTATCGGATTAAAACGATGCGGGATTAATATCACACATATTGACAATCCATTAATCCACACAGGCATTGACAGCAACCTCACATATTTGATAAAGACTGAAAAGGCATTGCAAAACCTTAGAATAATTAAAGACAAACTACAAGAAGGCTCTATCCTGTACCAAACATTTTTAAGGCTGCAACGCTGTCATCTCCTACCCCTCGTCAGAATATGGCATATGCTTTTTGCCAATATAGAACGCAAAAATCTGCTGAGTCACCACCCCTCACTTTTTGTTTTCAATATATATAAATTGGGATATTTTACAATGCTGAACGACAATTAAGCCTAATATATAAAACGTTTAGCAAGTAAGAAAAAAAGAGAGGCTACATTGGTGATGTGATGAAACTCCGAAATAAAACATGATTTGAGTCGTCTCTTCTCGCTGTAATCTGTTCTATGACAGCCCGCCATTGAGCAGAGAACTTTATTTACTCGGTAGTGTAATCAAAATTGATGAGAATCCCGATCAGGCCAATGCAACCTCTACTCTTATATTGATGCAAATATAAACAATCTTCCGCAAATAAAAAAATCTATACGAATCTATTTTCCTTTTATTCCCAAACTACATTTGTACTATAGCTGCTTCGTTTCTCCCATTTCAAGAGATCGGCAATTGTAGACATCTTCGCCCGGAAAGAAAAGTTAAACGAAGTATAAGGCTTCAGCACAACAGAACAAGTCATTGAAAAGCAATGCAAATCTCTGGAAAGAGATGCCGTTGTCATCGACAGGCGGTGGAAATTGAAATCATAGCCGGAATTGTAACTGATATTCCACCCTTCAGACAGGGATATATGTCCTGAAAAATTCAGATTTTGAGTAAACTTATACGGATACCGCATTGTTTTCTCATTGATTTTTGCTGATGTATTCTCACGCATGGAAATACCATAGGAAACAGTAAAACTCCATGGAATAGAGAAATTCATGTAACCATCAGAATTAATTTTGGAACGCTCTCTCTCCTGTGTCACATTATTATTGCGCAATTCGGGATCAACGTTTGACTCATTTACATCTTCGTCTTCGTCCAAATCAAGGTCTTCTAAGTCATCATCATGCTGACTACTCCGAGACTGCTTCCGCGTTTTGTCCTTTTTCTTGAATGTTGAGTTATTAAATGTATACGACAGGTTTTGAGACATACCCTGAAAACGTCCAAATCGTCCATAACTCCACTCCGTACGGTCTCCCACTACAACATTGCCATTTTCATTAAATTTGTAAGCATAGGTAGCAAACATCGCTGCCATACTGAAAGTATACCGCTTTGTTAATTTCAGCCTAATCCTTGTAGACAAGTCGCTCCACGGTCTTGTAACGGCAGCCATATTATAGGACATATTTGCCGAGAATTCATCAATGAGGCTGATTTTCTTCTCTCCAGTAGAATCAGCATCACTTTTTATCTTCATTTCCAGATTATTGCTCAACGACATTGAGATACTTCCTGTCTTGCCACGCCCAGGCACGCCATACAAGCCGGAAGAATATGGCGAATAACTCACGGTCGACACGTTTCCGTTTGCGTCGGTTTTGACATATGTATCATAATATCCATAGGAAGCGGTACCGAAATCGGGGGAATAATTATATGACAATGTCGGTTTCAACACGTGGCGGACAGCAATTATCTTGTCACCAAACAGTTTTTTCCATGGTTTGTAAAAACCATACAGCGTCGTACTTGCCGACAAGGCTGCATCCCAATTGTAAACATTGTAGAAACCGTAAATAGTATCACGGGCTACAGTCTGGTTTTCGACATCCCATGACTGCATAATCTTGTTCGTATACATGCGGTCTCTGAAATTGACCGTCGGAGATACATTTATATACTTAAACAAGGAAAAAGTTGCACTCAGAGGTATTGTATGCAGCATACCATTGCGCCAATCCTTGACAAGACTGCTTTTCATCAGCTTATCCTCTTTCGTATTAATACTGTTGCTCAGTTGTCCGGTATAAGTCATTGAGATCTTTTCATACCAATGAGGCTTTCCTGCCGCCTTTTTACGCTTAAACGGGTAAAAACGCGAGATGGCTATATTCAGATCCGGCAACGTCATTGCAATCGTAGAATCCTGCATGTTCTGACTCAAGTTACTTGATGCTGACAATGTCATGTTCAGGCTGGGAATGGTACGGGAATAACTGACACTACTCGTTCGGGTACTTTGGGTGTATGCCACGGGATCATATCTGCCTGCTAAGTCATTACGTTCAAAATTGGATGTAGCAAAATTTACGCTGGCAGACAAATTTGAATACATCGAAGCCTTGGTGTCTTGCCGATGAGACCATTGCAGTTTGAAACTCGTTGATTTCGTATAGTCCGGCATATTTTTTTCTCCCTCGACGGTATTCTGATAATTTACATATACATTTCCTGAATACTTGTAGCGTTTCCTATATGTCGAAGATGCATTCAATCCCCAAGAGCCCTTGGTATAGACCTCTCCCAGCAGATTCAGGTCAACCCGGTCGTTAATGGCAAAATAGTATCCACCATTTCGCAGATAGAATCCACGAGATGTTTCCGAGCCGTAGGTTGGCATGATAAAACCACTTGAATAGGAACTTGTAAAAGGAAAGAATCCCATTGGAATAGCCAAGGGCAGCGGCACATCTGCCACGACCAGATAGGCCGGTCCGAAAATAGCCTCTTTTCCCGGATACACCTTTGCTCTGGACAATGCCAGATAAAAATGGGGCGGATCATGGTCACAGGTTGTATACTTGGCGTGCTGCAGGAACAAAGTTCCGTCACTGCCTCGCTTCGAGGACTCACTATTCAGAAAACCGTCACCCTGAGCTGTAGACACATGCTTGATAAAACCTTTTTTGGTCTTAAAATTATATGTCATTTCCTCGCTCTCATAATTATCAGATTTCTGCTTATAAACAGGTTTCCCCACCCAACCGTTAACCGAGTCCTTCACACCAATGGCATGAGCCAGACTGCTGTCATTATTCATTGATATGATAGCGGCCTCCAACTGCATATCCTGATAGACGACCTTGCTGTTGCCGAAGAGTGTTGACAACCTTGTATCAGCATCATAAGTAGTTGAGTCACTGGCTTCATACTGCACAGGGAACTCCAAGCCACTATCTTTCTTCGCCGAATCACTTGCCACAGAATCAGCCGCCAACGTATCTGAGCGCAAAGAATCAATGGCCAACTGCGGCACATGGCCTCTCGCTGTATCAGCCAAGGCTTGTGCATTCCGTCCTGAACGTGAAACCTGCTCTGTTAAATCCGCAGTCTTTCCTTTATCCTTCTTCTTTACATTTCTTGCTGAAGGCTTTACCGAAGATGTCGAATCCGGCAACATGACTACATCCGAAAATGAAGTCCTCCCTGACAGGTCAACAGCAATACATACCGTGGCAACTGAAAACAAGAACAGGAATAATGTTGTCTTCATGCAAAATAGAAAATGCAAATATGATACAAAATTACACATTTTCACGAACTCAAATTATTAGAAACATATAAAAAGCTACACAATATTCAAAAAAGCGATAAAACGTTCTTTTAATCATACAATTAAAGCATTACATCACAATATACTGCATACATCACACTATATTAGCAATTTATAAACTAAAAATAATAAAACATTCCTTCCCGCCCAACCTGCGTTAACAACACATAAAATGTCGATTCACTGGTGCTCTCCTGTGTTTCAATGAAGATAAATCGCATGAAAAGAAGCCTCTTTGCCATGCTCATAAAAAGGCCCTGCATGATATCTCCCAAAAGCAAAACCGAGCAGCCCCGCTTTTCAGCAAGATACTTGGAATTTACCTATTACCTTTTGCAACAGGATGCCTCTGGAAGGTTGTCGTTTAAAATACCCGAAGGGAGTTAACGGTATCGCCATCCTGATGTTTTCCCTTTGCGAGAAATTTTATATTCAGCAACGTTGAACATACATTCAGCAACGCTGAACGTATATTTCCCAACGCTGAACATACGTTTTGAATCAAGAAACATAAAATATATCGGCATACATCCTACTTTCTGAAGTCCATACATTTCTCTTTAATAGTAACATGGACTATGTCATCCATGTATTAATATATAAACTTTTCCAACTGCAATTAGCAACTAAGCCCCCGAACTTGCCCGACACATAAAAACAAGAGAAAAATACCATTACAACTCTGGTAATATATTTAAGTCATATTCAAATAAAAATTATTAAATTTGCCAATAAAATAAAAATCACAAAAAATACAATACACCTATGAAACAAATTTTTCTACTTACCCTCATTGCCCTATTCTGCGCAACGACAGGACTTGCAGAAAACAGGGCAGAAAAACTGGCTAAAGAAATCTACAAGCCAAAATCAAAATATGTATTAGTCGTAGCCCATCGGGGAGACTGGAGAAATGCCCCCGAAAACTCCCTTCAAGCATACCAGAACTGTATTGACATGGGGGTTGATATGGTTGAAATCGACATCCACAAGACCAAAGATAACCAATTCATCATCATGCATGATGCAACCGTAGACCGCACGACAAACGGCAAGGGAAAGATATCTGAGATGACACTTGCTGAAATCAAGAAACTCAACCTCAGGGCAGGCCACAACGTTGTCACACGCCACAAAGTTCCCACACTGGAGGAAGTCCTCAATCTGGTAAAGGGCAAAATACTGGTCAATATCGACAAGGGTGACAACTACTTTGATGAAATTTATGATCTGCTGGTCAAAACCGGTACTGAAAAACAGGTTGTCATAAAAACATACGACAACCTGGCAACCATTCAGAGCAAGAACAAGAATGACGTTGTACGCAAATCCATCTTCATGCCAATTATCAACTTGGGCAAAAAAGAAGACGCCGAGCAGGTTGTCAACGACTACATGACTGTCAAGCCTGCTGCCTACGAGGTTGTATTCAAAGAAGAAAGCCCGAAGCTGTTTACCATTCTTGACAAAATAAAAGCATCCGGAAGCAAGCTCTGGATCAATTCGCTCTGGGCATCCCTGAATGCCGGTCACGATGACGATCTCGCCGTTGAAGAAGGCAAGCCAGAAGAAGCATGGGGCTGGATACTGAAACAGGGTGCGACTGTCATCCAGACTGACAGGCCGGCACTGCTGATAAAATATCTGAAGAAAAAACACAGACACTAAATAAAGACACACGGTCATGATGATATTGCAACTGCTCATTGTCCTACTGGCATTATATGTAGGCTCACGATATGGTAGTCTGGCATTAGGTGCCATTTCCGGTATCGGCTTGGCTATATTGGTATTAGGGTTCAGCCTGAAACCCGGAACACCCCCGACAGACGTAATATACATAATTATAGCTGCTGTCACCTGCGCAGGCATGATGCAGGCATCGGGAGGAATGGACTGGCTCATCCAAATTGCTGAAAAGCTACTGAGGAAACATCCTGACCACATCACGTTTTATGCCCCTTTGTGCACATTCTTTCTTACCGTATTGGTCGGTACAGGACACGTTGTATACACCTTGATGCCCATCATATGCGACATCTCTCTAAAAAAAGGTATACGCCCGGAACGTCCGTGCGGCGTTGCCTCCATTGCTTCGCAGGTCGGTATCACCTGCTCACCTATTGCCGCTGCAGTCGTAGCATTTACGACGATCTCCTGTCAGCATGGTTTCAATATCACTATTCCTCAGGTACTGATGGTCAGCATACCGGCTTGCCTGGTAGGCATCATGGTGGCCTCCGTGTGCTCATACAGAAGAGGACTGGACCTTGACAAAGATCCTAAATTTCAAGAGCGCCTGAAAGACCCAGAGCAATATGAATATATGTACGGAAGTACGGCAACCACCTTAGACAAGAAAATCTCCAAGGAAGCCAAACGCGCTGTATATATATTCCTGACTGCATTGATAATCATTGTCATCTATGCCAGTTTCCAAAGTCTGCTGCCGTCATACTCTGAAATCAAAGCTATTTCGGGTGCCCCCGACTGGAATGGTCTCAAAGCCACTCAGGTAGCCAAGGCTGGATTACTTATTGAAGGCATTACCGAAATGAAGAGCGCACCTCTGAAAATGAACATAGTCATCCAGATTATCATGATTGCAGCAGCAGCCTTTATGATAATCCTATGCAAGGCCAGTCCCAAGAAAGCCGTTTCAGGAGCCGTATGGCAGAGCGGAATGGTTGCCGTTGTAGCCATCTACGGCATTGCATGGCTGGCTGATACATATTTCAGCAACTACATGGATTTCATACAGGAAAACCTTGCCGGAATAGTTTCACAATATCCGTGGACAATAGCCTTTGCGTTCTTTGCCGTATCAGTACTCATCAATTCACAAGGGGCAGTAGTTGTCTCCATGCTTCCGTTAGCATACTCATTGGGGATACCAGGTCCTATACTGCTCGGTGTATTCCCAAGCGTCTACGGCTATTTCTTTATCCCCAACTATCCGTCAGACATTGCAACCGTAAACTTTGACCGCAGTGGGACTACCGTAATCGGGAAATATCTGCTGAACCACAGTTTCATGATGCCGGGACTGGTCAGTGTCGTCGTGGCAACCATCGTATCAAGCATCCTGACGCAAATAATCTATTAAGACCAACGAAACATCAATTTATAGAATTATAAAATAAACAACAAATATAATTATGAAAAACTCTATTGAACTACTAAACCAAGCAGCTGACAATATACGCATCTTAGCTGCATCAGCTGTTGAAAATGCAAAATCAGGACACCCTGGAGGAGCAATGGGCGGTGCAGACTTCATAAACGTGCTGTATTCAGAATATCTCAACTACGACCCAGAAAATCCCTCTTGGAAATGTCGTGACCGTTTCTTCTTAGACCCGGGTCACATGGCTCCAATGCTTTATTCCGTCTTAGCACTCTCCGGAAAATTCACGATGGAAGAACTTCAGAACCTGCGTCGCTGGGGATCTCCCACAACAGGACATCCGGAGTTAGATATTGAGCGTGGCATAGAAAATACGTCCGGTCCACTCGGACAAGGTCATGTCTTTGCCGTAGGTGCCGCCATAGCAGCAAAATTTCTTGCAGCAAACCTCAAAAACGACTCTTATGACAAAGAACGCATCTATGCCTACATCAGCGACGGCGGCGTACAGGAAGAAATATCCCAGAGCGCAGCACGCATTGCCGGCCACTTAGGTTTGAACAACCTCATCATGTTCTACGACTCAAACGATATCCAGCTCTCAACAGAATGTAACGAAGTAACATCCGAGAACACAGCAATGAAATATCGGGCATGGAACTGGAATGTCATTAATATCAACGGCAATGACGCCGCCGAAATCCGTCAGGCACTTGACGCTGCCCTGGAAGAAAAAGAACGTCCTACCCTTATTATAGGAAAATGCATCATGGGCAAAGGGGCGCGCAAGGAAGACAACTCTTCATACGAGCGCAACTGCAAGACCCACGGCGCACCTTTAGGCGGAGAAGCATATAGAAATACCATCAAGAATCTCGGCGGAAATCCTGACGACCCGTTCGTGATTTTTGATAACGTCAAGAAACTCTATGCAAACCGTCAGGCTGAACTCAGAAACATCGTTGAAAAACGCCATGCCGAAGAAGCCGAATGGGCAAAGAAAAATGCAGAATTGGCTAAAAAAGAAGCCAGTTGGTTCAGTGGCAAAATTGAGGCTGACATTGATTGGAATGGCATAGAAGTCAAAAGCGGTATGTCAACGCGCGAAGCATCTCGTGCCGTTCTCTCTGAATTCGGGAAAAAGATAGAAAACCTTATTGTCTCATCAGCAGACCTGAGCAATTCAGACAGAACCGACGGCTATCTGAAACAGACCCATAACATCCAAAAAGGTGATTTCACCGGCAAATTCCTGCAAGCCGGTGTCAGCGAATTGGCAATGGCATGCATCTGCATCGGTATTGAACTGCACGGAGGTGTACACGCAGCCTGCGGAACATTCTTTGTATTCTCCGACTATATGAAACCGGCAGTCCGCATGGCAGCCCTGATGGGTGTACCTGTTAAATTTATATGGTCACACGACAGTTTCCGTGTAGGAGAAGACGGACCCACCCATGAACCAATCGAACAGGAAGCCCAAATCCGCCTGATGGAAAAGGTTCATAACCATAAAGGACAACCATCATTACTCGCACTGCGCCCCGCTGATACCTACGAGACCGTTGCTTGCTGGAAACTGGCTTTGGAAAATACACAGACTCCATCTGCCATTATACTTACCCGCCAAAACATCATTGACCTTCCACAAGGTACAGACTATTGCCAGTCTGAAAAAGGAGGTTACGTGGTATACAGCGATGCCAATCCGCAAATCGTACTCATCGCCAGCGGTTCAGAAGTATCTACATTGGCACAGGCAGGAGAACTGCTCAAGAACGATGGCATACAATATCGCCTCGTCAGCGTACCGTCAGAAGGCCTCTTTAGAAACCAATCAAAAGAATACCAGAAAGAAGTTCTTCTGGAGAACGTCAAACGCTTTGGTCTAACAGCAGGTCTACCCGTAAATTTGGAAGGTCTCGTCGGTGAGAACGGAACAGTATTTGGCGTAAGCACATTTGGCTTCTCTGCCCCCTACAAGGTTCTGGATGAAAAATTAGGCTTTACACCAGAACAAGTATACAAGCAAATCATTTCTCTACTGAAGTAAATCTGCAATGGAAATCCAAATTTCTCAAGTTGGTTTAGCATCTGACCATGCCGGATACGAACTGAAACAATTTGTCAAAGAGTATCTCAAAGCAAAAAAACTTCCTTATAAGGATTTTGGCTCTTACAGCTCTGAAAGTTGCGACTATCCGGACTATGCCCATCCATTAGCAGAGAGCATTGAAAAAGACGAGTGCCAGATAGGTATCGCCATCTGCGGCTCAGGTGAAGGTATGAGCATTACATTAAACAAGCACCAACATATCCGCGCCTCACTCTGCTGGATACCGGAAATTGCTGAAATCACACGCAAGCACAACAAATCGAACGTGCTGGTTATTCCCGCAAGGTTTATATCACAGGATATGGCAAAGGATATTCTGGACAAGTATTTTGAATCCGATTTTGAAGGTGGACGCCATCAACGCAGAATTGAAAAAATCGCAATCAAATAAATGCATGCCATGACAAAAAAGCAGCTGTACGATATAACACTCGGATATTTGGAGGAAAAGTGTCCCATGCAATACACCGAACTTTTATATGAAAGTCCGTTCCAACTCCTTGTTGCCGTTGTACTGTCAGCACAATGTACTGATGAAAGAGTCAACACCGTAACACCTAAGTTATTCGAATTATATCCTACAGCCGCTCTTATGTCACAAGCAACACCGGAAGATATCTATCAGTATATCAAATCAGTTTCTTATCCCAACAGCAAGGCCAAATACCTTGTTGCACTGGCACAGAGAATCACAACACAATACAATGGCAACGTTCCGTCCCAATTGGAAGAATTAACCACCCTACCCGGTGTAGGCAGAAAAACAGCCAATGTTATACAGTCAATCGTATTCCACAAGGCTGCGTTAGCAGTCGACACACATGTGTTCCGTGTCAGCCACCGCATTGGATTAGTTTCCGAAATGTCAACAACACCCTATGCAGTAGAAAAAGAACTGACAAAATATATCTCCACTTCCAAAATCAGTCGGGCACATTTTTGGTTATTATATCATGGCCGATACATCTGCACTGCTAAAAAACCGAAATGCACAGAATGTGGTTTAATTGAATACTGCAAGTATTTCAAAAAACAAAATAAAAAGTCCGTCAAAGAACCACAGATAAAATTAAACAACTTATCCCTTTTGAAGTAAAAAGTTGTATTTTTGCACTAAAATAAGAACTACACAAAACATAGAAAAAATGACAATCGATCAATTTAAATTTGCCGGTAAAAAGGCTATTGTACGTGTGGACTTCAATGTTCCACTGGACGAAAATGGTAAAATAACAGATGATACCCGCATACGCGGAGCTCTTCCTACACTGAAAAAAATTCTGGCCGATGGTGGAGCTTTGATTATCATGAGCCATATGGGCAAGCCAAAAGGCAAAGTAAACCCCAAATTATCATTAGGACAAATTCAGAATGCCGTTGCAGATGCATTAGGAACTACCGTAAAATTTGCACCTGATTGTGCAAAAGCCCAAGATGCTGCTGCAGCCTTGAAACCAGGCGATGTCCTCCTGCTTGAAAACCTACGTTTTTATCCGGAAGAAGAAGGCAAACCCGTTGGCATTGATAAAGAAGATCCTGCATATGACGAAGCAAAGAAGGCCATGAAAGCCTCTCAAAAGGAATTTGCCAAGACATTGGCAAGCTATGCAGACTGCTATGTCATGGATGCATTTGGCACAGCTCACCGCAAACACGCTTCAACCGCTGTCATTGCAGATTATTTTGACACAGAACATAAAATGTTAGGATACCTGATGGAAAAAGAAGTCAAAGCCGTTGACAATGTTCTTTCTAATATTAAGCGTCCTTTTGTTGCCATCATGGGAGGTTCCAAAGTTTCTTCTAAGATTGGTATAATAGAAAATCTACTCGGCAAAGTTGATAAGCTTATTCTATGCGGCGGTATGACTTATACCTTTGCAAAAGCTCATGGTGGTGAGATTGGTAATTCTATCGTTGAATTAGACAAACTAGATGTAGCCCTTGGCGTTGAAGAACTTGCCAAGAAAAATGGTGTAGAACTGGTTTTAGGCACAGATTCTGTAGTAGCTGATGCTTTCTCAAACGATGCCAACACAAAAGTTGTTCCATCAAATGCTATTCCTGAAGGGTGGGAAGGACTTGATGCAGGTCCTGATACACGCAAGAAATTTCAGGCAGCCATCAAAGGCGCTAAGACTATTCTCTGGAATGGTCCTGCCGGAGTATTTGAATTTGACAATTTCACAGCAGGAAGCCGGGCAATCGGTGAAGCTGTTGCTGAAGCCACAAGTGAAGGTGCCTTTTCTCTTATCGGCGGAGGTGATTCTGTTGCCTGCGTAAACAAATTCGGTCTCGCCGACCAAGTATCCTATATTTCCACTGGTGGTGGAGCCCTGCTCGAAGCCATTGAAGGAAAAGTGCTTCCTGGAGTAGCCGCAATTTTGGGAGAAAAATAAAATTACTCATCATAACATAACAGTAAGAGGCAACGTGGTGAGTTATCATCATGTTGCCTCTTTTTATTTCAATGATTCGGGGAAAATACCATATTATTTCGCTTTGCATTATTGTTTCCTTCCTATGCTGTTGTCAGTCAGAGGAAAGAAAAACTGATACTAGCAAACAAGATACCGTTCCATCTCACACCATCACAGTCGGTGTCATACCAACATTGGATTGTCTGCCTTTCTGCATTGCAAGCACATATGAAATCTGTCAGCCCTTAGGTATAAAGCTCAAATTGGTCTATAAAAACTCGCAAATGGATTTAGAGCAAAGCCTTGCCAATGGTAAGATAGATGTTGCTGCAAGCGATATGTTTAGAGTCATCATGATGCAGAACAAAGGAAAAAACATCAAGTTTCTCGCATCATCGTGCAGAGAATGGCAACTCTTTGTCAACAAGAAACGCCGTATTACCAAGGCAGAACAACTAGGAGACAGGATGATCGGCATGACAAGATGTTCTGTGTTAGATTATTATTGTGACACTATATCCAGCAAAATAAAGCGGAACTCCGGTCTACTGCTAAAGCCTCAGATTAATGATATCTTTATCCGGCAGCAAATGCTTGACGAAGCTCAGATCGACGCCGCATTCATCCCTCTGCCCCACAATCAAGTTTCTATACAAAAAGGACACAACATCATCAATTCACTCCCCTATTACGATGGATATGCAGGTTTTGCCATTAACACTAAACGTATTGCCCCCGATTCACCCGAGATTAATTTATTACTTAAAGCATATAACATGGCTATAGACAGCATAAAAGCTAATCCAAAAAGAGAAATACCACAAGAGATTCTCTCTCATTTTAAACTTGACACCATCTCGCTTCAAATGATAAAAAGCAAAAGTCTCAGCCATATATACCGTCCCAATAAAAAAACTATAGAATCTGCTCTTTATTGGAGTAAGAAAAACCACTTTGCTTCAACCGTTTACAAAACAGATACACTTATCTACGCCCATTAACATTAATGAAACATCTCAAAGATTTTCATGACTGCTATTCTCTGTTATGCACAAGACATCTTATCTCCGCTCTGAACAAGATGGAACCATTGCTTGATGCACTATCATCATGGAAACTCATACAGGAGAGACGAAATATAAAAAGAAACTATACTCTCTTACTTGAGTACTTCAAAAACGGGTTCAATGACAGTCGGCGACATGAAATGCATAACGAATTTATCTGTCAAGCTTTATCACTTCTTGATCAAGCATTTTATCAACAACAACTTAAAGAATCCCATTCTTTTTTTGCCTCGCAGTGCCGGACATACCAATCCAAGCCCTTCAACCTGCGACAAATCTTAAACAGCATTTCCGACCTTGAGCAACAAAATTTATTTAACGATATAATATCACAACAATCTCCTATCCCTGAAGAACTGGGAAAAAATTGTGAGGAACTTTTCAACCAAATCTGGACTGTTGACCACTGGACCGAACAAGATTCCAATATTTTCTTCACATTTATTCAGGAAAACCAATCCAACAAATATATAACTCTCCCTGTCATCAGTGCGTTGACACTATCTGGGATATACACTTTCAACGAGAACAAAATCCTTTTGCTTGCAGAGTTATGCAAGATTGAACACCCTGAAATTCACATTCGAGCTTTGTTCGGGTTAATTGTAAACCTTGTCATACACAACAAACGTATTCCTATCTACAAAAACATTCTTCTCAAAATCAATGAACTGTCTACCCTTCCAAACATAAAAAAGGATTTGGAGACCATGCAACTCCAATTCATCAATTATGCCGGACTACCTGAAATGACAGACTTCTTCAAGGAGATGTACAACGACACTCTCAAAAATTTGTTTGAACACCACCCATCCGTATCCGAAATGGAAGATATGTTTTCAGAAGACGAAGACGGAGAATCATCTGACACAGAATTGGACGAAACCATAAAAAGGTTCAAAGAAAAATCAAAAGAAATGGTTGAGATGAACAACGAGGGGTATGACATCAACTACCTGACCTTCTCACATTTGAAACATTTTCCTTTTTTCCAAAAGCCATCTAATTGGTTTCTACCCTTTAATCCTCATCACGCTGCAGTATCCGGTCTACAGAATACCCCAAACAACAAAATACTCAATTTCATTCAAAACAGCCCGCTCTGCAGTTCCGATCAGTATTCTCTCTGTTTTCTGCTAAGCATTGAAAACAACATAAAGAACAACTTGCTCAGCCAAATACTTCCTCAACAAGCCGATAATCCAGATGCATTCCCTGCTATTGATAAGACACAGCAGGATTATCTTCGCTACTACATCATGGACTGTGTGCGCTATTATGGACACAATAGAAACGAGGATTTTATATTTTCCACAAATATCAGTCCGCTGTTGTTCGACTACCCCTTCCTGCAATCTTTGTTCATGGATAAGGAACAACTTGTCAGATTTGCTTTCCAAACCCAGCGTCTCAAACAATACGAGATGGCCGTACGCATTTTCAGCTATATTGACAACCACTATACATTAGACCTCCCATCCCTGCAACTTTACGGGTACAATCTTGAAAAGCTGCAACGCCACGAAGAAGCAATACTTATCCTTGAAAAAGCATCTATTATTGATCCTAGCTCAAAATGGACGATGAAACATCTTGGATTATGTTATCTGAAAAGCGGTCATCCTGCCAAGGCGATGCCTATATATCAGCGCTTATCTGCCCAATACCCCGATGACGCTATCGTTGCCCTTCGGTATGGCTATTGCCTGGAACATGAAAAAAAATACGAAAAAGCCCTCAAGCAATATTACAAAGCTACCTATCTCACCCCCAATAATACGCAGGCAAACATCCAGACAGCCCATCTGCTGCTGATTACCCAAAATGCATTCGAAGCAAACAAGTATTACAACAAACTATCGCCCAAAGACATGAATGAAACCATACTTATGTTTGCGGGACATGCCGCATGGGGAACGGGAAATGTTCAGCAGGCAGTAGAGTTCTATCGGCTTATTAAATCAAACCCTTTCTGCTTCAGCACACAGGACACCGAGATACTCATTTCACTCAATATCAGCACAGATGACATTGTTCTCATGGAAGACCTCGTAAACAATCCTCAAGAAGAAGAAGAATAACAACCCATTCACTTTCATATCTCATGAAATTTCGGAGCATAATCTTTTCACTACTCTGCCTATCCCTGAACATCTCATTCCTGTCGGCTCAAAACATGACCGTCAAGCAACAGGCACTTTCCTCATGGCAATTTTCAAAAGACAATCTGCATTGGCAAACAGTCAACATTCCACATTCTTGTAATGCCCATGACGGGCATTCTGCAGAATATTACCGTGGACTGACCTATTACAAGACCCTTATTCATCTTTCACGGGAGAGTTCAACCAAGCCCCATTATATACTCTTTGAGGGTGCCGCCCAGGCTGCCGATGTCTATATAAACGGATACCTGCTGACAAAACATAAAGGTGGATACACCGCATTTACCGTCAATATTCAAGACTTTATCCACGAAGGAGAGAATGAAGTTCTCGTTGTCTGCGACAACCATGAGAACATAAATCTCATTCCCGTATCATCAGATTTTAACAAGAACAACGGACTTCATAATCCGGTTTACCTATTGGAGATGAATGAGGTTCACTTCTCACCCATTGAGAATGGTCCTTACAGACTTCATATCAGCACCCCTTCGGTGTCCAACGATGCTGCCACAACAAATGTCCGAAGCAGGCTATGCAATCAATCCAACAGCAGGAAGGAGTTTAAGTTGTCCATGTCACTGACCAGCCAGAAAGGCACTGTATGCTACAGGCACGAAACATCCATAACACTCAATGCACACGGCAGCACTGACTTTGAGCATGAATTTAATCTTGACAGGCCTCATCTTTGGGCTGGTCTGGAAGACCCATATCTATATACCCTTACCTTGACGCTCAAAGATTCCAAAGGACATCTGCTCGACGAAACATATTCAAAAATAGGCTATCGCTTCTACGAGATGACTCGCAATAACGGTTTCTATCTCAACGGCAAGCCTTATCCCTTGCGTGGCGTGGCGATACATCAGGATATGGAGGGGTGTGCATCTGCCCTGCATACATCAGACTTCTACCGCGACTACAGCATGATTGCCGATATCGGAGCCAATTTCGTACGATTGGCCCATTATCCCCATCGGGATATTGCCTTCCGCCTTTGCGACAGCCTCGGCATTATCGTACAGACTGAGATTCCGTGGGTCAATGTCTGCGGAGAATATGCTACTGCGGAATACTTCCAAACCATCCAGAACCAAATGAGAGAGATGATACGCAATCTCCGTAATCATCCCTCCATCATTTTCTGGGGGATGTGGAACGAAGTCCAAAACTGGGGCAACAAGCCCTGGCTGCAGGGAAAACTGGATGTACAAAAACTTTTGGACAATACTGCCAATCTCTATCAAATGGCCAAGAAACTGGATCCCCATCGCTATGTAGGCCTGACCGAATGCAGTGTATTCAGATATAAGGACTATGACCAACTGCAAGCTGACTACTACTCTGAAAACCGCTATAACGGCTGGTATTACAACACCTTCCAATTTGACGTATTCAGCAAAGACATGCATGAAATACATGATAAGATGGGCGTTTGTAATGTAGCAGAATATGGTGGCGGCATCAACCCTTTCTGCCACACTCTTGACTCTGCCATGATGGCAAACAGGAAAGATGACACGCGCCACTATGAAGAATACGGCAACCTTCTCCATGAGTCCCACGTGCGCCAAATCATGGATATGCCATTCCTGAACTTCACTTCTATGTGGATTATGTTTGATTTTCCTGTAGCCAACCGCCAGGAAGGCTATATGGACAGTGACGATGGTATACATTTTACTGAAAACCAGTATCGCAAGTATACTAACGACAAAGGCATTGTTACGCGAGACCGCAAAACCCGTAAGGATATATATTACCTCTACAGGGCGTGGTGGAACAAGCGCGAAACAACCGTCTACATCACCAGCCGCCGTTTGAAACACTATCCACCGACCCAGCCTCTCTCTATCAAAGTTTACAGCAATGCCCCCTCGCTCACACTCTACCAAAACGGCAAGAAGTTGGCTACCCTGCACAACAGCGGTGAACGTAGCGGCCTTGTCTGGACATTCAGAAACATCAAGAAACCGTCTACCCGAGAAACCTTTAAGGTTGTTGCTCCCGACGGCACACAGGATGAGGTAACATGGGATTTTTAATCAATGTACATCATATGCAGGATACGCTTATATCCCAATAATGCATATTACATATACTTCAAGCCTTATCTCTGTCAACACATATCAGCCATCCACACCATTTCTGACCATACACCTGCGGATAAAGTTAACTTGCCGCAGGTGAAAACTTCAATTCAACCCTTATACTTTTTATGTTTACCGACGACGAACATATGTTCACCATCGTGAAATGTACGTTCTGCATCGGTAAACATACATTCTACGGCGCTAAACATAAACTTCATCAGTACAAGCAGATTACTATATCACGTTATTGTGAATTCTATCTCCATATAGATTGAAAACCCATAACGAAGACACGAATAGTGTATTTCTCTTAACCATTCAGACCTGTAACCTTTTGTTAACATCAGGCGCTGTAGATTGCCATCAAATATAAAAAAGGGTGGAAACAATTATAAATGATGTTTTCATCCTTTTATCTTCATTTTAGTTACAATCAAAAAAATCCAAAAAAAAATTACATTTTATTTTGTTTGTCAATATTTATTTATAATTTTGCATGACTGAAAGCAAAAAAAATGACAAATCGCATGTTTAACTTTTGGTGGTGGCATAACTCAGAATTCCAAATTGTGAGCAGATATCGTCATACCTAAAAGTTAATACATCAAAGCATAGTTATAATTTACAGAAAGACCTACCGCTCACGGTAGGTCTTTTTTTATGTCTCAAAATCAACAAAACAAAAAAATATGAAGAATTACAATGTAAATGAAAAAGGCTATTACGGAGAATTTGGCGGTGCATTTATTCCCGAAATCCTCTACAAATGTACGGAAGAATTGCGAAGCGCGTACGCTGAAATTATTGAAAGCCACGATTTTCAGGAAGAATACAGGCGCTTGTTGCGCGATTATGTGGGGCGGCCCAGTGCATTGTATGAAGCAAGCCGTCTCAGCCAGAAATATGGTGCACGGATTTTTCTCAAACGTGAAGATCTGAACCATACCGGTGCCCACAAAATCAACAATGCCTTAGGCCAGATTCTGCTGGCCAGGAAAATGGGCAAGACACGCATCATCGCCGAAACCGGTGCTGGCCAGCACGGTGTTGCAACAGCAACTGTATGCGCCCTGATGGATATGCCATGCACCATCTATATGGGCAAGACCGATATTCAGCGTCAAATGCCCAACGTAGAACGTATGAAGATGCTGGGAGCTACAGTCGCCGGCGTCAGCAGCGGCAACATGACCCTGAAGGATGCTGTCAACGAGGCCATTCGCGACTGGTGCTGTCATCCGCAAGATACATTTTATATCATGGGGTCGGCTGTAGGTCCTCACCCCTATCCCGACATTGTTGCCCGTCTGCAAAGTATCATCAGCGAAGAAATTAAGACGCAATTGCTGGAAAAGACAGGGCGCAATTATCCCGATTATCTCATGGCTTGTGTCGGAGGAGGCTCCAATGCTATCGGAACTTTCTATCATTATCTGGACGATACTGGCGTTAAACTCATCACAGCCGAAGCAGGAGGGCAAGGATGGGACACACCCTATACAGCAGCCACCATCCACAGTGGTTCAGTAGGCATTCTTCACGGGTGCAAGACACTGATATTGCAGACCGCCGACGGACAAGTCATAGAGCCCTACTCCATTTCTGCTGGACTGGACTATCCGGGCATCGGACCAGTCCATGCCCATTTGGCTAAGACGGGAAGGGCTACAGTCTACTCAATTAACGATGATGAGGCAGTCAGGGCAGCTTACGAACTGACCCGGCTTGAAGGCATCATCCCCGCCATGGAGTCAGCTCACATACTAGCTGTTCTGCCCAAACTGAAATTCCAGACTGACAACATTGTTGTCCTGACCGTGAGCGGACGTGGAGACAAAGATATGCTTAATTTCCTCAAACATCAGGAATGGGCCGAATAAGATTCACCAGCATAACACCCCAAGACATATGAAAAAATATACATTCAATGTAACACAGAAACGCATTCTGGCCGACAGATATACCCCAGTCAATGCTTACATGAAAATAAGGGACCTCTATCCCCAAAGTTGTCTGATGGAAAGTTCCGATTATCAGAATGAAAGCCATAGCCGTTCTTTCATCGGGTTTCATCCCATTGCTCATATCACAGTAGCCCATGGCAGGGTAACCATGGCCTTCCCTGACGGAAGCGAAACATGCAGGAATATACAACCGGATTACAGCGTTGAGACAGCTTTCAGCGAGTATTTTTCACACTTTGCCATAACAGGCGACAGCAACGGTTGTTGCGGACTTTACGGATACACTGCCTATGATGCTGTGCGTTATTTTGAAAACATCCCTGTAAAAGATGAGACGATGGAGAAAAACGATGCCGCCGACATCATGTATATTCTCTATAAGAATCTGTTGGTATTCAATCATTATGGCGACACTCTGGATATTATTGAACTGGCAAGCGAAGGTGAGAAGCCATCCCTGGAGAACATTCAGAAAATTCTCAATGCCCCCAACAAGAAAGCATACGAGTTTCATGCCGTTGGCGAATGCACCAGCACACTGACAGACGAAGAACATAAAGCAAATATCCGCCAGTGTATCAGGCACTGTCTGCGCGGAGACGTGTTCCAGATTGTACCAAGCCGTCGCTTCATACAGAAATATACCGGCGATGATCTTAATCTCTATCGGGCACTCAGAAGCATCAATCCATCGCCATACCTGTTTTATTTTGATTTCGGCGGATTCCGCATATTAGGAAGTTCTCCCGAAACCCACTGCTGTATCAAGGGCCGGCAAGCCTATATAGACCCCATCGCAGGAACGGTGCCACGAACGGGCGACAATACGCAGGACAAAAAAAATGCAGAATACCTTCGACATGATTCCAAGGAGAACGCCGAACATGTCATGCTTGTTGACTTGGCGCGAAACGACTTGAGTCGAAACTGCCACGAAGTCAAAGTAGAGAGATACAAGGAAATGCAGTTTTACAGTCACGTCATCCATCTGGTAAGCCGCGTCAGCGGAATCCTTGATGACAATGCCAACGGATTCAAGACTTTTGTTGACACATTTCCGGCGGGAACATTGTCAGGAGCGCCCAAAGTTGAGGCCATGAAAATCATCAACCAACTGGAACCCCACAGCCGGGGAGCCTATGCTGGATGCGTAGGTTCAATTGGATTTGACGGCCAGTTGAATCAGGCCATCACCATACGATCCTTCATCAGCCGAAACGGAGAACTGTGGTTTCAAGCTGGTGGCGGTATTGTTGCAAAAAGCAATGAAGAATACGAACTGCAGGAAGTGAACCATAAACTCAATGCACTCCGTAAGGCAATAGAGATAGCCGGCAAGGGTATCTGAAAACAAACAGAAACATCATTTCAACCAAAGACAGCAACATGAAAGTATATATCATAGACAATTACGATTCATTTACCTATAACCTGTCACACCTCGTAAAAAGCATGGGAGCAGATGTAAAGGTTGTACGGAACAACAAATTCAGCATGCCTGATTTAGAGGATGCCGACAAGATAATCCTGTCGCCCGGACCGGGTATACCTGACGAGGCCGGACTCACGCTCAATGTCATCGACACCTATAAAGACAGAACTCCTATACTCGGTGTATGTTTAGGTCATCAGGCCATCGGACAATACTTTGGAGCACAACTGACAAACCTCAGCGACGTCTTTCACGGAGTACAGACAAGTATCAACATCAACACTGGTGACTATCTGTTCCAAGGGCTAAGCCCTTGCATCACCGTAGGACGTTATCACTCATGGATTGTCAGCCGGCAGGATTTACCCGACTGCCTCACCATCCTGGCACAAAGCGAAGAGGGCCATATCATGGCACTGAAACACAATTCCTATGACATCAGGGGCATACAGTTTCATCCCGAATCAGTACTTACCCCCAACGGATATCAGATTATCAATAATTGGTTAAAACATTAATACAAGAAAATTATGAAACAGTATCTCTTAAGACTTATTGAAGGTGAAACACTTCAGCAGGAAGACACCTATCAGATCATGCTCAACATCGTAGCCGAAAAATACAATGTACAGCAAATCGCTGCCTTGCTCATGGCCCTCCAGACCCATAGTGTAACCGTTGAGGAAATCATGGGATTTCGGCAAGGCCTTCTGGAAACAGGTAAGCACATAGACCTCAGTGACTATAACACCCTGGACATTGTCGGTACAGGTGGCGACGGCAAGAATACATTTAATATCTCCACCTGTTCAGCCTTCGTCATTGCTGCCGCCGGCTATCGCGTGAGCAAACATGGCAACGGAAGCAGCTCATCGGTAAGCGGCGCAAGCAACGTACTGGAAGGTCACGGCGTAAAATTTACAGACGATGCTGACAAACTCAGAAAGAGCCTTGACAAGACAGGAATCTGTTATCTTCACGCTCCACTGTTTGCATATGGCATGAAATTCGTGGGACCGACACGCAAAGCATTGGGAATCCCGACCTGCTTCAATCTCCTTGGACCTCTCGTCAATCCCTGTCAGCCACGAAATTCGCTTCATGGAACAGCAAATCAGGCAGAACTTCGTCTATACACAAATGTTCACCAAAAGATAGGAGACAATTATGGCGTCATCACAAGCTATGACGGATATGATGAGATATCGCTTACCAGCGGCTTCAAGATATGCACCAACGGTTTTGAAAAAGTCTTCACACCCGTCGACTTCAAGATGAACTATATTAATCCTAATGACATCTATGGCGGCTGCTCACAGGAAACAGCAAAGACAATCTTTGACAACGTCTTGGAAGGCACGTCCTCTGAAGCTCAAAAGAATGTTGTCATTGCCAATGCCGCCTGCGGTATCAGTATCATGGACAGGAATATCTCCGTTGAAGATTCTCTGTGTATTGCCAGAGAAGCCCTTGAAAGTGGAAAGGCACTTGATACATTCAAGAAATTTTTAGAATTGAACAGTTGAATATGGCCAATATACTTGAAACTATCTGCAGAAAAAAGCATCACGAACTTATTCGTAGCAAAGAAGTACTTCCACCCCGAGAATTGTATCTGGAAGTAGACCGATTGATGGAGAAAAATGAGACACCCCGGCGCTCGCTCGCTGAAGCACTGAAGAGGTCGACAACAGGCATTATCGCCGAATTCAAGAGGAAATCGCCCTCACTTGGATGGATAAAGGCTGACTTTGGCCCCAATGATGTCATTCCTGGTTATCAGCAGAATGGAGCCTCAGCTATTTCCATACTGACTGACGGCCCCTACTTCGGAGGCCGGAAGGATTTCATCAGCATGGTTCGCAGTCAAATAAGCATACCCATTTTGAGAAAGGACTTCATCCTTGACGAATATCAGGTATTTGAAGCAAAGAATATAGGTGCAGATGCGATTCTGCTTATAGCATCATGTCTGAGTCAGGAGAAATGCCGACAACTGGCGTACAGGGCCCAGGATTTGGAATTGGAAGTCTTGCTGGAGGTGCATGAAGAATGCGAGTTGGAATATATCAATGACGGTGTCACCGCTGTAGGAGTAAACAACCGCGACCTGAAGGTATTCAAAACCGATATTGGCACCTCATGCCGATTGGGGCCTCTCATTCCAAACGGGTTTATCAGGGTTTCCGAAAGTGGTCTGTCAAATCCCGATATAGTACGACAATTGCGCCAATACGGCTTTGAAGGTTTTCTCATGGGAGAAAGATTCATGAAGGAAAACGACCCGGCGAAAGCATTGGGCGAATTCATCAGGCAACTATGATTATAAAAGTTTGCGGCATGAGGGACGGGCATAACATCAGACAAGTAGAACAGCTCGGCATTGACTGGATGGGATTCATCTTTTATCCTCCGTCACCACGCTTTGTCAAGGAACGCCCCTCTTATATGCCTTCCAAGAGAATAAAGAGAATAGGCGTGTTTGTCAATGCCGATTGGGATTTTATGGTAGACCATATCGATGCCTATGCTCTGGATTTTGTACAGCTTCACGGAAATGAAAGTCCCTCCCTGTGCAGAGAACTCAAACGGCAAACAGGTAAAGGTATTATCAAGGCCTTCGGAATCAGAGACTGTACAGACCTTGAACAGACTGCAGATTATGGCGATGCCGCTGATTTCTTCCTCTTTGACAACCAATGCGAAACAGCAGGAGGCAGCGGGAAGGCTTTCAATCACGATATACTCACACAATACCAAGGCAACAAGCCTTTTCTGTTGAGCGGCGGACTGGGACCAGAAAACATATCAGAAATCAAGTCCCTGAATCATCATCTACTATACGGTATCGACCTCAATAGCCGTTTTGAGACTTCACCTGCGTTGAAGTCCGTGAACAGACTTCAACATTTTATACATGAATATACAAAAGCAGAAACACTATGAACAGAATCAACAGTTTATTTATAGAAAAGAAATCGGATATACTTGATATTTACTTCTGTGCCGGTTACCCCCATTTAGACAGTACCGTTCCTACGATTGAAGCTTTGCAACAAGGAGGCGTAGACATGGCAGAAATAGGCATTCCATTCAGTGACCCCATGGCCGATGGGCCCGTTATTCAGACTGCAACTCAGACAGCACTTAGAAACGGCATGAGCCTGAACCTGCTATTCACACAACTCAAGAACATCAGGGACAAGGTATCTATGCCTTTGATACTGATGGGCTATCTGAATGTTATCTATCAGTACGGCTTTGAAAAATTCTGCCAGAGCTGCCGCTTGTGCGGCATAGACGGTGCCATCATTCCCGATTTGCCTTACGACATCTACATAAGTGAGTACAAGCCGATTGCAGACAAATATGATATCAAAATCATCATGCTGATAACACCAGAGACATCAGAGGAACGCATACGAGCCATTGATGACAATACGGATGGTTTTATATATGTAGTATCAACTGATGCCACCACTGGCGCACAGAATAAATACGGTCCTAAAACCCTGGAATATTTCCGACGTATAAAGGACATGAACCTGAGACTGCCCACTCTGGTAGGATTCGGAATCTCCAACAAGGCCACATTGAATGCGGCTCAAGAATATGCGGCCGGTGCAATCATAGGCAGTAAGTTCGTAACTTTATCAGCTGAAAAGCAACAGCCGGCTGAGGCTTTGATGGAATTGAAAAAAATCCTTGGCATATAAAATAATCAACAGCGGAAAAAAAAATTACTCCAAGGAGTTCATGACAAATAAATTTTACGCACTGCCCTGCAATAAGCAACGGACAGTGCGTAAAACCATGATTACTAAAAGACATATACCTATGAATTATTTCAGCACGGCATCCACAAGATTAGGATAATGGTCAGTTAATGGAACTGTAAAGTATGGCTGTATGCAGTCAAATACCTTTACTTCTACACGGCCATTCCCATTGTATAGCAGGCAATGGTCAATAGCACCTTCACGGGTGGGAGAAATGCGGCGACTGGTGCGGGAATAACCATCGTCAGGACCACATATATGATGACCATTATGGTTGTCGGCATATACTGTAGCCAGTTTATAACAAGGCTCATAACCTCCCTGCAAAAATTGCTGGATAGGAATATCTGTTTCGTAACAATTCATGTCTCCACATACAAAGAACGGACAATCGTATTCCTTTTTAAGCAATTCCAATTGACACATAAGCATACGCACCTGAGCTGCGCGCAATTGGCTGCTTCCAACTTGACGGGCATCAGCCATCCACCAAAGGTGAGTACTGGCAACACCAAAAGTCTTACCCGTCGCCTTATGCTTGAAGATAGCAACTGTGTAAGATTTGGTATATGTATTATACAACCCCATGCGCGGATAGAGAAGATAGTCAGCCTTTATAAGCTCTATGGTATTCTTGTTATATATCACAGGAGTATAGTTCCAATTTCCCTTAGGTGTAAAAGTGTTGGCATATCCTAATTTTTCCAACATGGGAAAAAGACGAGCATCCATATGGTCATTATATTCCTGCATAGTGATGATGTCCGGCATATACGCACGATACAGTTGGTAGAACTGCGGTACGCGGACATCATCGCGAGGGTCGGCTTTCAAGCCTTTCCATGATTTAGGTATGGTTTCATGACGGTATCCCCATACGTTATCATCCAAAATACGCAGGTTAACACCATCGGGGCGCGGGAACAATTCCTTGTCATAGACACTCCCTTTATAAGAATAGCCACCAGATATATCACCTGTTTTCAACTTGTCAGCCACGACATCTGCCGCCTGAGCCATAGCCCAACAGCCTCCACCATCTACAACCAATTCACCTTTGAGCATTTTAATGCTATAGTCAAACACCTTGGTTGATGAACCGTGGGTTATACGAATGGCTTTCCCTTTACCAAACAGGCTGTCAGAAGATATAGGCAGAGTTGCCTGTGTCGCTTCAGCAATTTTTTTCTGAAATAGTTTAGCCATGTCAAGACCTTCTTCAAGTTCGGCTTGATTGGAATATACAATAGTAAATACACTGGGCTTATTACCGGCAATTCTTCCCTTCCCCCATATATTCTGATGCCACATTCCTATAAAAGGCACCAATATAAAAAACACTATTCGTTTCATTTATATTCACATTTTATTTAATGCAAAAATACTATTAATTATCAACTTCACAACAGACACAATAGTTTTTTTCTGCCCGGCATTTATTAACATACAAACAAGAAGGAGAGCAAACTATACTAAAGTCTGCCCTCCATAGTAACAATCAAAATGAGAGTATCTACTTCTTAGTTGTTATCAGAATAATATTATGAGTCTTACCACGCTCCCCATACTGAACAGCTGCCTCTGATCCTTTTTTGTGTATTACCATATTTAAGATAGTATCAGGGGATATTTTCTTCATATCTTCCTTTGACATTTCAACACCATCAACAACACAGATGTAATCCTGACGGCTGGAAATAAGCATAACCCCTTTCTCTGACGCTTCTTTTCCATATTTGGCAGCAGCCTTACTGCCAGATTTCAGCAACTGAAGAGAAGCTTTCTGCTCAGGCAACAAGTCCTTGAAATTACCTCTAAACTCCTTCCCGTCAAGTATAATCAACGGATTGGTCTGCGTAACAATACTCCGTATCTGTTTAGTGCTGTCATACGCCACCTTATATTCTTCTGAAGGGATAATAATCTTGGTAACATCTTTGCCTGTCATGATAATGTGCATCTCCTTAACCCCTGTGGGGGTTTTTTGATACTTGATTTCATATAGTTTGATAGTCTTTCCCTCCAGAATTTTCCCATCAAAATGCTTTACTACTTCTGCATCGACAAGATAAACACGTGTTGTATCTACATTGGCAGACACATGTACTGCAAACAGAATTGCAACTACACAACAAAACAAACTGTTCTTTTTCATAACTCTTATAAATTTAAAGTGTTGATTATATAAATTTGATTATCTTCTTGATTGAAAAAGTAAAACCTATTCATTCCGTTTGACATGGAAGTCTTCAGTATATAGTTTTGCCCTTTGCGTATTAACTCAATGTTGTCGGCTTCAGGGAAAATCTGGTTGAGAATATCTGCCAGTTGACTCACTCCGCTTTTCTGCTCTTCGTAATTATCAACAACTGATTTTTCCTGCACTGTACCTGATAATGCAGAGAAATCCTGAGATGCCTCATATTGATGAGGTATCACACCATTCTCGGAAGCCACAACCGGATCTGGTAAATATTCTTCTCCCGTTTCTGTCTGCCCCTGCACTGTTCTACTACCAGCTACTTGGACACGAGGCGCATACTCCGTAAGTATCTGTCGGGGCTTTGTCAAATCATTTTCAGCAGTCCGAGGCAACAACCACGCGAGGACAAGTAAGGCAACACATGCGGCCAAAGCCCAATACACTCTCGTTGTATGGTACCAAGTTGATCTGCCAGGCATTAGCACATCAATATCCCCAAGTTCCAAGTCATAGGCATCAGTACAAAAACTTCTGAACAGCAATTGATAGCGCTGCCATTCTTGCGGTATATCAGACTGACTGGCGAAAAAATCGGCAAGGAATTGTTCCTCCTCTTCTGAGGTCTGTCCGTCTTCAAATTTCCTGAGAAGCTTCTTAATGTTTATTTTCATCTGTACTATTCTTTTAAGTTGTTCAACAGTATTTTTCTAGCCTTGCATATTATCCCCCTAACAGACGACTCTGTCGTGCCCATAATTTTTGCTATATCAGCATAGGACATCATCTCAACATTACGCATCCTCACAACGGCTTTCTGCCTGTCAGAAAGCCTGTTTATAGCATCCCGCAGTCTTTTCCTGTTTTCCACATCATAATATTGACGTTGCGCCCATTCCACATCACAATTATTCTCTAAGCTTTCAAGCGGTAACATACGTTTTTGTGTGCGAAGCATATTCAATGACGCATTTTTCAAGATAACGGATGCCAAATGTTGCATTTTTACAGGATTATCAATACGGTTTCTCATCATCCACAGTTTGGCAAGTGTTTCCTGAACAATATCCTCGGCATCATCAGTACTATCCAGATAATGCAATGCCTGCTGAAGCATCTGTTTTCTGAACCGATGACAATTTTCTATAAACTCTTCTTGCAACATATTCTTTATGCATCTATAATGAATAACACTCAAAACAGCATTTCGCTACACGGATAACAGAAAAAAATCAACACCCCACCCATTTTGGGGGAAAAATTGTGGATTCCTATTTTTTTTACATTTGTTATCTCGTTTCATATATATATACTTTTATGGTGAAATAATTAACAACTTAATAACCAAATTAATTATGAAAGATTGTTTACTACTATTATTTGCATTTTTGATATGCACAAGCCAGCTCTCTGCAAGCATCGTTTTAGGAAAGCCTGTCATTCAAATGAACGGAAATGAGCCCAGTTACATCAAATTTGTGGGAACCGACACAAAAAGCAATTACAGCTTCACATTAGACACCTATGGCACAGAGGGTATCAAGTTTCTGTTAGCAATAGAGCCTGTTGACCCCTTAAAAACAGCAACATTCACACAAAGCATCTACTCTGACGACAATTATCGGGAGGCAATGTTCTTGAAAATGACCACCCCAATGGCCGGAGAAGGGATGCTGGCCAAAAAAATATCAAACAATTGTTCATTACTGACGTTGCACTACAGCCCAATCAGTTTGAAGGTTATTGTGACGGTCTGAACAGAATCGAGATTACTGCAACTGGAGACTATACAATTCCTGATGGTTGTTTCAGCAAAGGGGATGCGAAGGGCTATAATACCAAGCAACTGGATTGCAAGGTTGACGGAAGACTTACCATAGGTGAAAAAGCCGTAGATTACGGAGCCGGTGGGTTGAATATCTATACCTACAGAGAAGCAATCGCTCAGGCATGGATCAATTACAAAATCACGCACAACTGTGCATATACTGTTTATCTAAATGGTTTATAGTATAATGAAACGGGCATTGACAACGTAACAATGACACCTGGAAACGACAACATTTATGACCTACAGGGAAACAAGATATAACACATTCAAAAAAACATATCTACATCATCAATGGCAAGAAAGTCTTGAACAAATAAGCATTACCTGACAGAACCAATTATATAATTACACAAAAATCCACCGACATTATTGCCGGTGGATTTGCTTTAATAACACTTGCTAACCCTCTATATAGGGCAGTTCATAGAATGTTGTAAAGGCCTTGATACAATATATGTGATCTTTGACACTGCCAGTTTCTCTGGCGCTATGCATCGCCCATATTGGGTTTCCCATATCAACACCACACAGCGGTAGGGATGATGTCAGGATATTACCCAAGGTACTCCCACCTGCCACATCACTATGGTTAACAAAACGCTGACATGGAACACCGGCTTTTTCGCATATACCGACAAAAACTGCTGCTGAAACTGCATCGCTGGCATACTTTTGGGCTGCATTATACTTTATCACAGGTCCGCCGCCCATTAACGCATGAGTGGTCGGATCATACTTTTCGGCATAATTAGGATGCCATGCATGGGCATTATCAGCTGAAATCATAAAGGCTTTTTCCAAGGCACGATAGTAGTCATCCATACTGCCGCTCTGCGCATGGCAGATACGCTGCAACACTGAACTCAGGAATGGACTCCCCGCTCCCTGCTTAGTATTGGATCCCGTCTCCTCATTATCAAATATCGCCATCACCTGCGTCACATCGGGTATATCCGGCTGGGCATCAAGCATTGCCGTCATAGCAGCATGGACCATTGAGAGGTCGTCCAACCGCCCTGAGGAAATAAATTCTTTATGCAAACCGAAAAGACACGCCGGGGTGGCATCATACAGATAAACATCAAAATCCAGCACGTCATCAATGTCCACACCGAGTTCATCGCCTATAAGATGCAGCAACATGTTGTTTTCCTCAAGTTCGGAATTGACAATTCCCAATATGGGAAGCATATCCTTCTGCCGGCTCAATTTAACCCCGTCATTAACCTGCCTGTTAAAGTGTATGGCCAAACTGGGAATCTGTAACAGCGGCTCCTTAATATGCAACAAACGTGTCATCGGATTCATGATGTCATCAGTTCTCAGTACAACGCGGCCTGCCAGGCTGAGAGGTCTGTCAAACCACGTTGACAATATCGGGCCGCCATATACCTCCGTATTCAACTTCACTACGCCGCCATCACCTTTCATCTCTGCATTGGGTTTTATCCTAAACGTCGGAGAGTCACAATGAGCACATATCAGTCGGAAACCTCCTTCACCAAGAGGCTGTCGACCAATGCGAAATGCATAAATGGATGAATCATTCTTCGTAAAGTAGAACATGTCCCCAGGTTGAATACTGAACAATGGCGCTGAAGCGTCATAATGTTCAAAACCGGCTTCTTCCAAATGCCGTGCGACTGATGCCGTTGCCAGGAAATTTACCGGCGCTTCATTCAGGAAATCCAATAAACTTTGTACCATATCCTTGTTTTTATAATTAAACATCTATTTCAGTAATAAAGTGTAAAGGTACAAAACTACTTTCACACTAAAACCTTTTCGGCTCAATAAGTATCCATGATACCCAAATTAATGAGACAACTGACATCAGTTTGCCTTCAAAACCATCCAATGACATCGGGCCGACATATATCCCAGCACAACACAATGAATAAATGCGTTCCTTACCATAACCTGATAAAAAACGCATTCCTTTATACTTAAATATATATATGTCTCTGCTTCTGCTTTAGAACAGAGAGGATCTAACGCATTTTGAGTATCTGCCCGGGACGAAGCTTAGACTTGGCAGAAATGCCATTAAGAGAACAGAGCTGCTGAAGGGTCAGATTGTTTTTCTTGGCAATACTATAAAGGCTGTCGCCTTTACGAACTTTATGATAGAGCGACAGAGACTTCGTTTTCTTAGTCTTAGCAGAGGGAGCCGAAGCTATAGCTTCTTCGCCATTGGACAACGATTCATCTACCGTAACCATCTCCATGGCAGCAGCCTTATTCTCGCCAGAGTTGCCGTCATCCCAATCGGCCGGCAGGTTTACGGACCTGTTGTTACCTTTATAGCGATAGGTATAGACATCACATGTGACATCCTGATTGGGGAAATCAAATAATAATTCAGGGTTGATCGGTTCACCCAAGAGCCGGGTCTCAAAATGCAAATGAGAACCAGTAGAATGACCCGTACTACCTCCCAATCCGATAGGCTCGCCTGAACGAACGATATCGTTTTCATGAATAAGTTGCTTTGACAAGTGCCCATACACAGTCTCCAGACCGTTGGTATGGCGGAGTACAATATAATAGCCATAACCACGTCGGTCATAGCTGACGATACGCGCCTTACCGCTGAATGCAGCATAAATGGTATCGCCGGTATATACCTTGACGTCAAGCCCGTAATGGAAACGGCGGAAAGAACGGCGGTAACCATAACGCGAAGTAATAACACGGCTGGGAGTAGGCATTGAGAATCCCCTCAAATCTATAGGGAATGTATTGGGCTTTGCAACATTCTTATATGCATCTACATGGTCATTCGACCAAAGAGGATATATGTCGGATACATACTCTGACATCTCCTGACGGATAGCACGCTGAAGAGAAACTGAATCAACAGCCTTCAGTTTCCTGTCAAGCGGAGCCTGACGGGCCATCAAGTCCTGACTATAACAGTCCAGACTTATCGTGATGAATAATAACAGGGATAGTATTCTTGATATATAGGTTTTCATATGGATTCTTATTTTTGTTAAATCAACTTGGCAAATTTAAGAAATAATATTGGACTGACCAAGCGTAAGCACAAAAAAGATAATGTTTTTAAGAAATATTAGATAAATCAATGGTCGATTTATGTTTTTGTAACAACTGTTTCCATATTATCATATTTGCCGGTACTGTTCTGGTAGGGTCTTGGCTAAGGAGTTCCTGAGCAGCATTGCGGGCAAGCACAAGAAGGTCATTATCCTTGATGACATTAGCAATCTTGAGATTAAAGATCACACCACTTTGCTGCGTTCCTTCCAGCAAGCCGGGACCGCGCAATTTCAGGTCTTCCTCTGCGATATAGAAACCATCTGTTGAGTCTACCATGATTTCAAGACGTTTGCTTGACATTTCCGACAGTTTGTAGCCAGTGACAAGTACACAATAGGATTGTTCGGCTCCCCGGCCTACCCTACCGCGCAACTGGTGAAGCTGGGCCAGGCCAAAACGATTGGCATTCATGATAACCATAACCGAGGCATTCGGTACGTCAACTCCCACTTCAATTACCGTCGTAGACACCAAAATCTGGTACTCTCCTTGCTTAAAGGCATCCATCACGGCATTTTTTTCTGCTTCCTTCATACGACCGTGCAGCTTTGCCACATTCATATCCTTGAAAAGTGCACAGATATGTTCATATCCGTTTTCAAGGTCTTTGAGATCTGATTTTTCGCTTTCCTCTATCAACGGAAAGACAAAATAAGCCTGGCGGCCTTTATCTATCTCCGTCCGAACCAAGCTGACCAACCGTTCCTCGTTTTCCTCATAGTAATGCAGTGTTTCCACTGATTTGCGACCGGGAGGCAATTCATCAATTACAGACACAGCCAAGTCACCATAGACTGTCATCGCCAAGGTACGGGGAATCGGCGTTGCCGTCATAACAAGAATATGGGGAGGCGAATCGTTCTTCTGCCACAATTTGGCACGTTGTTCAACACCGAAACGATGCTGCTCGTCAATAACGGCTAAGCCAAAATTCTTGAAATTGACGATATCTCCCAATAAGGCGTGAGTCCCTATAAGAATATCCACCTCGCCCGAAGCCGTAGCGTCCAGAATGGCTGCCCGGCGTTTTCCTTGAACCACACCTGTCAGAAGTTCCACACGCACCGGCATATCACCCAGCATTTTCCTGACTGTGGAGTAATGTTGTTCGGCCAGTATCTCTGTGGGAGCCATTATACATGCCTGATATCCATTGTCCAAGGCTATCAGCATTGTCATCAGGGCAACCATTGTTTTTCCGCTTCCGACATCGCCTTGCAACAAACGGTTCATCTGGAGTCCGCTGCCCAAATCATGACGGATTTCTTTAATGACACGCTTCTGGGCGTTAGTCAGTTCAAATGGCAGATGCTCATTATAGAATGTCATAAAATTCGTACCTATCTTGGAAAAGACAAAACCGCGATAGCGTCTGGAACGCTGCTCAGCATAACTGAGGATATCCAACTGGATAAAAAACAGTTCCTCAAACTTCAGCCGCCGTTCTGCCTGTCTGACCTTCTCCATATCCGATGGCATATGGATTTCACGTAAAGCATCTTCCAAGCCCATAAGATCATATCTTGCCCGGAAATAATCCGGCAAGGTTTCCGGGATGCGGACATTTATCAATTTGGCAAAGATATCCGCCACCATCTGTTCAATGACGCCAGATGATATGCCGGCACTGCGCATTGACTCTGTCAGGCTATATACAGGCCTGAGTTTTACAAGACTATCCATCTGCGGTGTCTTGCTCAGCGAAGTCATCTCAGGCTGAATCACACTGAATTCATGATTAAACACCGATGGACGGCCGAACACCAGGTAATCACTGTTCAGGCGTAATTGTCTCTTGATAAAATTAATTCCGCCAAACCATACGAGCCTTACAACGCCTGTTCCGTCGTCAAAGGTAGCTTCAAGGCGTTTTTTTCGCCCAATCCCTATTTCTGTCAATAATTTTATCTGCCCCTTTATCTGGACCGTCGCCATATTCTCTTCCAGCTCACATATCCTATATATACGTGAGCGGTCAATGTATTTATGAGGAAAATAGTACAGCAAGTCGCGTAAGGAGTATATTTCCACATCATTATTGAAGATTTTTGCTCTTCGTGGACCTACACCATGCAGATACATTATATCTTGCGACAAGATATCGTACATTTTCCTTTAGCTGGGGTTAAATGGATGCTAATGCTTCAGCGACCATGAGATCATAAGCCGTTGTGATTTTTATATTCTCCCGGTTGCCGTCCACGAGAAAGACCGGGGCGGGAATGGCCTCGATGACTGAAGCATCATCGGTAAACGACGGCCTGTATGGCTGCTGATATGCCCTTCTCAACAGACTGAATCTGAAGGTCTGCGGTGTCTGGACCATATAGCAACGGTCTCTGTCAATAGGCTTGGAACCGCCATCCTCATCGCCGAACCTGATGGAATCAACAGGTCTGACAACGGGTATTACGGCACCTTTTTCTACAACTTCCTCAAAGCAACGACGGACCACCTGCTCTGAGACAAAAGGCCGGACACCATCATGAATAGCCACAAGCGCATCCTCCTCTTCTATCAGTTCAAGACCATTTTTTACAGAATCAAAACGTGTATCACCGCCAAAGGCTATCTGCACAGGAATGTCAAATGAATGCTTGCATACCAGTTCATTCCACATATCTATATGTTTTTGCGGAAGCACCAAGATAATCCTCGCCTCGGGCACACTCTGGTGGAGACGGCTAATCGTATGCATCAGTATCGGCAATCCCTGCAAGGCAATAAACTGCTTGGGGATATCCTTTCCCATGCGCACACCTTTGCCACCTGCAACAACAATGAAGTATTTGTTCATCAGAAATAATTTACCATCATACCATCGGCCATACTGCGGGCCTCTGCTTCATTTCGCAACATCTTAAGGATATGAAAAGAAAACAACATTGCCGCTGCCGGTCCGTTAGCCGTTATCAGATTGCCGTCAACTACAGCCGACTGGTCCTTAATGACATTAGCGCCATGCATATAGCTTTCAAAACCCGGATAGCAAACAATATTTTTTCCCTGCAGCAAGCCCAGACTGCCCAGGACAAGAGGCCCGGCACAGATGGCTGCAACGGCCTTGCCCTGTTGCATGAACCCGGAGACCATTTCATTCAGCCCCTGATGACGAGACAGGTTCAAAGCCCCGGGAACACCGCCGGGCAAAATCAACATTCGGACATCCATAAGAGATACTTCTTCAAAAAGTATATCGGCAACGACAGGAACGCCATGGGCACCCGTCACGAGCTTGTTTCCCGTCACAGAAACCGTCTGCAATGATATACCCGAATGGCGTAGGTAGCATATCGGTGTGTTTACCTCTATCTCCTCAAATCCCTCAGCCAGAAACAACAGAACTTCAGCCATCACTGCAGACATTTTAAATATTCTGAAACCGTCTTCTCCAATCCCAGATACAGCGCATCGCATATCAGGGCATGGCCAATACTCACTTCATCAAGCCAGGGAATGATCTGATGGAAATATTTCAGGTTAACCAGACTGAGGTCATGGCCGGCATTAAGTCCGAGGCCCACTCTCTTCGCCTCCTCGGCAGCCTTGACATAAATGTCGACAGCCTTTTCCTTGTTCACGGGATATTCCTCTGCATAAGGTGCGGTATACAGTTCTACCCTGTCACACTCTGTTTCGGCGGCATAGTCCACCATTTCCACGTCAGGATCAATAAAGAGCGACGTCCTTATGCCGTTCTCCTTAAAGACGGAAACAATATGGCGCAACATTGTCCGATACGACTTTGTATCCCATCCGTGGTTTGACGTCAGCTGGTCAGGGGCATCCGGAACAAGCGTAACCTGCGCGGGCCTTACCTTGCATACCAAATCCATAAAACTCTGTACTGGATAACCTTCAATATTAAACTCTGTGCGCAAAGCCGGCTTCAGGTCCATGACATCCTGATATCGAATATGCCTCTCGTCGGGACGCGGGTGAACCGTTATTCCCTGGGCACCATACAACTCACAATCCAATGCCACTTGAAGAACATTGGGATTATTTCCCCCACGGGCATTACGCAATGTCGCTACTTTGTTAATATTTACACTAAGTCTTGTCATCTTACTTTTATTTTTGTTATCTTTGCCAAAGCTTTATGCAAAGATACAATTTTTTCCTTTGGATTTAACCAACGCAAAACAGAAAAAGAATACGTGAAGAATTCTACTACCAAATTTGCCCTTTTCGGTAATACTTTTCAGCCGGAGAAATCATCTGCCCTCTTCCTTGTCATTCAAACCCTGCAGGCAGCATCGGCGACTATTGCCATGGAAAAGATGTTCTATGATTTTACCCGCCAACATGCTCCCTTCCCATTTACGCCTGATGAAATTATTGAGGACCGCAACTTTACCGCCAACTTTGCCGTAAGTCTCGGCGGAGACGGGACATTCCTTAAGACAGCAGAATTTGTAGGCGACAAGGAAATCCCTATCATTGGCATTAATACCGGTCATCTGGGCTTTCTTGCCGACACGACCCCCGAGGAGATAACCAAGATGTTTCAGGGGCTGTCTCATGGCGAGTACACCATTGAAAAAAGAAGCGTCCTGCATGTCATCACGCCCGTTGAAATGCAAAGCATCTATCCTTATGCCCTCAACGAAGTTGCCGTGCTCAAGCATGACAATTCCTCCATGATAGGCATTGAAACTCATGTCGAAGAACACTATCTCAACACCTACCAGTCTGATGGTATCATTGTCTGTACCCCTACCGGCTCTACCGGATATTCTCTCAGTAACGGAGGACCTATAATCGCCCCCAATTCCAACAGTATTGCCATTACAGCCGTTGCGCCCCATAGCCTGAATATCCGCCCCGTCCTGCTTAACGACGATTGCACCATTAACCTGAAGATTAACAGCCGTAACCATAACTTCCTCCTCTCCATTGACGGAAGGAGCCTGAGCCTGTCCGACACCACTCCCATTACTATCCGCAAGGCACCATATTATATATATATAGTAAGGAAATACGGCTGCGATTACTATGACACCCTGCGCAACAAACTCATGTGGGGTATTGACAAAAGACTGTAATTTGCATTAAGCAATTTTATCATCACCATAATATAGAATCCGTTACAGGCAATTGTTTACACAGTTGCCTGTAACGGATTGTTGAATAATCCCCTATTCCCTCTCTGTCTCGCACGGCCTCCTTCTGAGATGTCGTCGTCTCTGAAGAGGATGACGTTTTCTGCGCTCACGCTTTCGCTTCGTCCTCGTCCCTCTTTATCTGAAGACTGCTCTTGCCGTCCCTGATTATCGCGTCCACCCAATCCGATGCCGGTTTGTTGCTTTGTATCGGATGGTCGAAGTCTATTACTCCAGTCTTTTTCTTGTCCATTTTCTATATAATATCTGCAATCGTCAGCAAATTTGGCAATTTTTTCATTCCCACAAAATTATATCGCATAAAATTATCAATACCATATTTCCCGACTTCGCGCTCAATGTAGTGTACGACACATTCTTCTTTGATCGTTTCCTCGGAGTCCGTAATATGACGATAGACATTTCTGACCTCATCAAACAGGTCTTTTTCTGTTTTTGACAATGCGTCATAGCATCTCTGCACCTGATCTTTATCTGACAGTTTTTTGAAACCACGATGCGCAATCTCAACAGGCGCAGCTATAGTGTAGCTGTCATCGTTGCGGTTTTGCCATCTTTAAAAACCTGATTAATTCCTCCTCTTGCATTTTAACAATCTTAACAAATATTTAATCGTTTTTACATCCGCTTCCTATACCTTCAAAACGCGCAAGCCTTGCAGTTTTTACTGACAGGCCTGCGCGTTTTTGCTGGAAGGCCTACAAAAATTCACCGGCAGGCCTGCCAGTTTCACCCCATGTACAACACCTTCTGAGAGGGGGCTGCAGATATAAAGACAAGGAGTTATTATTGTGTTAAAAATTCTTTAATTTTATCACACAACCAATAGAGAAGGAAAGAATCAGCGCATCCTAATGTCAGGGACACCGATTGCGTCAATGAATATTACTTGTCAAAATCGTATACTTCCAACAATGTATTCAGTCCTTCTTGATACAGGACAAGATAATGCCCCGAGGGCAAATCCTTGATATCAACACGATAACTGTTTCTGTCTGCCGGATAAAGCATTGTGGGTATAAAGTCGTCGGAACTGTCCTTCACACCTACAGGTGAGTTTGACCAACGGGTAGCCTCACGGTTGCCTTTTTTGACCTTTAATTTCAATATATGGAAGTATTCCGGTTTCAACTGTATCGTATCAACGATTTCCACATACAGGTCCTTATGATTTGACAAATTGATTTTTGCAGTGTCGCCAAGCAACACAATCTTAGCCTTGTGCACTAAGATACCGCCAGACAGTTTTGTAGACACATGTTCATTCTCTGGTATATCTGTCCTGACATCGTTTTTGTCATAATAAAAAACCTTAAACATGTGCTTTGCCGCTCCGACTTCCTGCGACCGCCCTGCTACACAGACAAGCAACATAAGACAAAACAATACAACGTTTTTCATGATCTACAATTTAAAATAACAAATATGTTTTGGAAACTGCAGGGCAATAATAATAATGTGTAGTTTTTTTCACAAATTTACAACAATGAGCCCACTTTAAAAAGTAGCGTTTAGGTTAAACATTTGCTCTGAAGTAGATAATCTGAGTTTCAATACTGACCAGACAGATTTT
>CACYCZ010000082.1 GCA_902773055.1 uncultured Bacteroidales bacterium | reverse complement strand
TTTTTAGTTTTTATTTTTCAGATGACGTGTTCCCTAAGCGTTTGTTTAAGGATTTTATGCAAATATACGTAATTATTTCGAATTTATAAACCAACATGATAAAGAAAGTTAATCTTCTTTAATGTAAAAGTGTTATATTTTCATAAAACAATTGCAGAAAAGCAAAAAAATAGGTAAATTTGTAACTTGAAATATTATTTATTATGATGAAACCAGTTAATTTTCCCAAAAAGCCATTTTTAAGTGAATGGTGCTTTAAGTTTTTATTTTTCTCATTATTCTCATTTCTTCTGATTGCGTGTTCTGACAATGATGAAGGAAAACAACCTGCTGATATCCAACAGAAGAGCATTGTCGTTCTCTATGAAAACGATGTACATTGTGGCATTGAAGGATACGCAAAGATTGCAGGGCTAAGAGATGCCATTGCTGCCAGTGACACTGCTTTTGCGGCTGTCGTCAGCAGTGGAGACTTTCTGTCTGGAGGTTTGCCAGGGGCCAACAGTCAGGGTAAGGCCATCGTCAGCATCATGCGTAATGTGGGATATGATGCCATCACGCTGGGAAACCATGAGTTTGATTACGGTACACCATGGATGGAGGAACTCCTAAAAAATATCAATACTACGGTGGTCTGCGCCAATTTCTTCCATAGTGGAGCTACTGAACCGGTTTATGCGCCATATATTATACGTCAATATGGGAAGAAACGAGTGGCATTTGTCGGTGTCTGCACTCCGGAGACCATGCAATCAGAGGCGTATTCTTTCTACGACAAAGATGGCAAGTTACTTTACGATTTGCGAACCGACCAAGTCTATTCTCTTGTCCAGCAGGCAGTGGACAATGCCAGGGCAGAGGGAGCCGACTTCGTTGTGGTGCTTTCACACTTGGGAGAAGCCGTGAATGAAACGGGCATAACCTCCCATGGGCTCGTGGCTGCGACTACAGGAATTGATGTGGTCCTCGATGGGCACACTCATTCCGCAATTGTGCATGACTATGTGAAAAACAAGGAGGGAAAGGATATTATCGTCACGCAGAGCGGAACAAATTTTATGAACGTCGGGAAACTGGTAATCAGTAAGGAGGGAATTATTTCCACAGAACTCATACCGATTAAGAATATAGAATATGTTAACACAATTGTTGCTGCCTCAACCGATAGTGTCAACAATCTTCTAAATGAGGTGAAGTCGAGGATGCTGGCCACAAGCGACTATGACCTCCAAATCAATGATGAGAATGGAAAACGTATCGTACGTTCTGCTGAAACCAATCTCGGCGACTTGATAACCGACGCATTCCGGATTACTTTGGAAGCGGACATCGGATTGCAGAATGGAGGTGGTATCCGGTCTTCTATCAAAGCGGGAAATATCAGTTATGGAGATGTGTTTAATGCTTTGCCGTTCAGCAATACTATTAGCAAGATTGAGGCTACAGGAGAAAAAATAATAAAAATGCTTCAAGCTTGTACAGCAAAAGCACCAGAGGAGGACGGCAATTTTCCACAGGTTTCAGGAATTACTTTCACCGTACATACTATAAGCCATACAATAAGCGATGTCAAAGTATTTGATGCTGATACTGGAGATTTCATCCCAATTGACCCCCAGAAAAATTATACTATTGGGGTAAATGAATATTTCAACACAGGTGGATATTATGACACGCTGAAAGACTGTAAGGTTTTGATGGATAATGGGCAGCTTGACCGAGATCTTGTAGCATCCTACCTTGAATTGGTTCTGAAGAGAACAACTGGTTCTGCCTATGCCCATTCTCAGGGCAGGATTAAGATGGTTGCAGACTGATTTTTAGAATGGCATTTAATCGGAAAGTCCCATTGACCTTTATCAACCCTTTTACTTGATTTATGGATTCTGTCATCACATTTCTGAAAGAAAACTACGACATGATTGGATTGGTCGTTGGAGTAGTGGGCGTGATTGTCGCTGTATTCTCTCTGATTGATGAACTGAAAAAGCGGAAAAAGAAAAAGGTAAAATAAAGGAAATAAAAAAACAAACAAAAAAACGGACGGCGTTAGGCTTTATTGCTTTGACGCCGTCCGTTGTGGTTATGTGAACAAGAGCTCGGTAAAGAGTACAGTGAAGGCTTTTGGGTGTCACAGACGAAGACCTACAGAGGCGTTCACGTACCAGTCGTTCAAACGTCCACTTGATGATGCGTGCTTGTA
>CACYCZ010000081.1 GCA_902773055.1 uncultured Bacteroidales bacterium | reverse complement strand
TGCCGACATCATCAAGGTTGCCATGATTCGTATAGCTAAACGGTTCCAAGATGAAAACATTCGTTCAAAGATGATTTTACAAGTCCATGACGAATTAAACTTCAGCGTCTTTCCCGAAGAAAAGGACCAAGTACAACACATTGTACAATATGAGATGGCCCATGCCTGCGACCTCAGCGTTCCTCTTGTTGCTGACTGTGGATGGGGAAACAATTGGCTGGAAGCGCATTGAGATAATATCCTTCGCAAAACAATCTCTTTCCAAAGTTAGTATGCCAGATAAAACAGGTAAAGATATATAGAAGCAGGCCATCGTCTCTTGCCTCAGTAGTTTTAGTAATCCCCTTTCACCCTATTTGTCGTTCTCCTGAAAATCACTGATTCTTCTTGTAGCTTCTCACTGCCCATATAGCCATAAAGAAACTTATAGCCAAAAGTGCCACTATCTGATGTGCAATAGCTGAAAATCCGCCCCCTCGGATAAACACAGTACGAATGGCATCAATGAAATAATGCATAGGATTGACATATGTAGTCATATACGCCCATGTTGGCATAGAACGGGTAGGGGTGAAGAGCCCACTGAGCAACAAGATACAAACAACAAAGAACCACATTACAAAAATAGCCTGCTGCATCGTGTCGCTGTAGTTACTGACAATAAGTCCCAGTGACGAAAAAAACAACGCCAGTAAAATTGACAAAATATATACCCACAATAGGGAGCCCGCGCAAGTAATACCGTATATTCCCCAAGCCAATATCAAACTGACAGTAATAATAAAGACAGCTATAAGCCAGTAAGGAATAAGTTTAGCCAATATAAAGGCCCACTTTGGTACAGGCGTAACATTAATCTGTTCTATCGTTCCTGCCTCCTTTTCACCGACAATGTTGAGCGTAGGTAAGAAACCTGTCATCAGCATCATAATGATAGCAAAAAGAGCTGGTATCATATATAACTTATAGTTCTGATGTTTATTATAAAGCGTTAGGACTGAACATTTTTGCAATAGGGTAGAAACAGAGGCATTAGAAACAACTACTTGCGAAAGATAAGCCGACCCTATTGCACCCTTCGTACCATTGACGGCATTGGCAGCAATCAGTATTTGAGGATGTCTTCCCTGAACTTGATCACGACTATAATGCTGAGGTATAACCAACATAACGTCAACATCTCCCTTTTCTATTTCGCCATAAGCAATCTGATAGCTTGGTTTCTGACCACAGAAGATAAAATAGCGCGATGTTTCTATGGTATGCACTATCCGTTGTGAACTTGTAGAGTGGTCATTGTCTACGACGCAGACACGAATATTCTTTACCTCCATACTCATCACCCATGGCATGACACACATAACAACAATAGGAAAGACAACAATCAAGCGGGGGAGGAAAGTGTTGCGCTTTATTTGGAGACATTCTTTTTTCAACAAATATTTTAATATCATCGTAGGAATTTACTCTAATCTTGTTTTAAACTTCTTAAGGGCAACAACTAACAATACACCCGTCATGACGGCTAACACTGCCACCTCATGGACCACTTCCTCTATACTAACACCCATAATCATCAGTTTGCGCATAGCCTCAATATAATAGCGGGGAGGAACAATGAGCGCTACCCATTGGAGAAGTTGTGGCATTGATTCTACAGGAAACAACATACCCGACAACATTACCACAGGCATCAGTAAAACCATCGCAGACAGAAGCAATGCAACCAACTGAGTTTGCGCTACGCTGGATATTAGCAGACCTAGCGAAAGTGCCAGCAAAATATATAGAACACTCACAGCCATAATCCAAACCAGAGCACCTATCAGTGGTACACCCAACACATATCTGGCCATCAGCAGAATAGTAATAAGAATAAATATTGCAAGTAGCAGATAGGGGACAGCCTTGGCTACAACTACCATAAGAGGTTTCACCGGTGAAACCAGCAAAACCTCCATCGTACCTCTTTCCTTCTCGCGAACAATAGATATTGAGGTCATCATCGCACATATCAGCATCAACAGCATACCCATAATCGCTGGTACAAAGTTGTAGGCCGAACGCATTTGTGGATTAAAAAGCATTTTAATATTGATTGCCGCATCCTGCGGCTTTACAATGACTTGTTGTGCATAGTTTGTCCACTGCTGCGCCATATTAGGATCAGCACCATCAACCATCAATTGGATACCTTTATGCCGAGAAGCAAATATTACAGCCATATCTGCTTTTTGGTTTCTTATCAATTGTTCAGCTTCAGCAGGTGTTTGCACTCTGGCAATGACTGTAAAATATTCCGATGCCGCCAGTCTCTCTACTGCTTGTCTATCCTGTTGTGATATCTGCGACGCAACCACCACCGTACGCACATTCCTGACATCTGTGGTAATAGCAAAACCAAATAACAGCATCAGAACCACAGGCATTCCAAATAGGATAAGCATCGTACGACGGTCGCGCAAAATATGCTTTGATTCCTTGACTATAAATGATATAAATCTTTTCATATACTTAATCACTTTGTCTGACTGCCTGACGTGCCAGATAGGTAAACACATGATCTATATCTGGCTGGCAAAATTGCATCTTCAATTCATCAGGAGTACCTATAGCCTTTATCTTCCCATCAACCATGATTGAGATACGATTGCAGTACTCTGCTTCATCCATATAATGGGTCGTCACAAACACTGTTATACCACGATGGGCCGCATTATATATCAGATCCCAAAACTGTCGGCGCGTTGCAGGATCTACACCTCCCGTCGGCTCATCCAGAAATACCACTCCTGGTTCATGAAAAATAGCTACTGAGAACGCCAGTTTTTGTTTCCAACCAAGAGGCAGCGAAGCTACAAGGTCATCCTTATGTTCCTTGAAGTTCAGTCTTCCCAATAGTTCATCCATTTTTTCACTAATATCCTTATCCGCCATACCATATATACCGGCAAAAAGTCTGATATTCTCGCTCACCGTCATGTCCTCATATAAGGAAAACCTTTGTGACATATAGCCTATATGTTTTTTTATTTGCTCATATTCAGTCCGAATATCATATCCTGCCACATACCCCGTTCCACTGGTAGGCTGACTCAGACCTGTCAGCATATGCATAGCCGTTGTCTTTCCTGCACCATTAGCACCAAGGAAACCAAATATTTCTCCACGCTTGACTTTAAAGCTAATATCATCTACAGCCCGAAAATTGCCAAAAGACTTTACCAGATGTTCCACTTCTATAACAGTCTCTTCCTTCATCTCCATTTTATCACTGCTTTCAATGCCAGGTGGATTGAAGATATCAGCAAAACGCTCCAATATTACGTCAGGCTTGTCTATACCTCTCACATTTCCTTTGTCTAAAAATGCCACGCGGTGACATTGCTTTACTTCGTCAAGATAGGGTGTAGAAACCACTATCGTAATGCCACGCTCTTTAAGCGTCAACAGCATCTCCCAAAATTCCTTACGGCTGACAGGGTCAACGCCTGTTGTCGGTTCATCAAGCAACAACACACTAGGACTATGCACAAGAGCACAACATAGTGCCAATTTCTGTTTCATACCACCTGAAAGAGCCCCGGCTTTCCTATCTTTAAACTGTTCTATCTGCTCATATATCACTTTAATATTGTCATATTGGCTCTCTACTGTTGTTCCGAAAAGGGTAGCAAAAAACCTTAGGTTTTCTTCCACAGTCAGATCCTGATATAAAGAGAACTTACCAGGCATATACCCTATTCGTTTCCTTATTTCCTTCATGTGGTCCATCGCATCAAAATTTTCAATGCAGACCGTTCCTCCCTCAGGTTTCAGTAAGGTACATAGTATACGATATAAAGAGGTTTTACCGGCACCATCTGGTCCTATCAATCCAAACACTTCTCCCTTGCTCACTGAGAATGATACATCCTTCAAAGCGGCATGCCTTCCATAATGCTTACTAACACCATTTACCTCAATGACATTCATATGCCTTCAGAATTTCACTTCACCATACATACCTATTTTTATCTCTCCGTCATTCCTGACAGCAATCTTTACAGCATACACTAAATCAGCCCTCTCATCGTCTGTCAATATCGTTTTCGGTGTAAACTCCGACCTGTTGGAAATCCAGACAACTATACCTTCATACATTTTACGCTGCTTGCTGCCATAATCAGCAAAGACCTTGACTTTTTGCCCAATCCTGAGTTGTTGCAATTGGGTAGAGGTTACAAAGGCACGCAAATACATTCGCTTCACATCACCTATCTTGAAGAGTGCTTTGCCGGGAGTAACAAATTCACCTTTCTCAACATACTTCTCCAACACCGTTCCATCCATTGGCGCTTTGATGTGACATTTATCCAGTTGATCGCGCAACAGGTTTACCTGCACATCTGTCATCTCCATCTGCCTGTTAAGGGTACCTGTATTGGTTGATAAGGCTGATACCTGCGCCTCTATCTGCTTCTGCAACACTTTTACCTGATTGCTGGCATCATCCAGCATCTTGACTGGTGCCGCACCGTCTGCCACCAATTCCTTGTAGCGTTGTTCTTCCGTCTTGGCTTTCGAAAGTTGCTGTCGCGTGGCAGCAATCTGTTTTTCTAAGTTTGGTTTTTGACTCTGATATACCGCTTTGGATGCTTCAGCTTGACATATCTTCAACCAAATCTGCATCGTGTCAATACAACCTATTTCTACACCTGCTTTCACATCATCACCCTCTTCCAAAACAAACATCTGAAGAGTACCAGCTTGCTCTGATGATACAACTGTTTCCGTTGCCTCAAAAGTACCAGTAGCATCATATACCTTCTCTTTTTGTCCACATGCTACCAGCGTCACAGTTATTACAGTAATGATTATTCTCTGTTTCATATTATCTTAATTATTTGTTGCATATTTCAAGTCATACATTTCTTTCAGCATCTCTGTCTCATGAATTCTCTTCTGCTTCAGTGCATTGTTTTCCGCATTAATTTCCTTTATCAGGTCATTCACATCTATAATTCCATGTGTCAGTTTTGATTCTGCAGCCTTGCGCACTGAAGATCGCAAAGAAATAATTTCATCATCGTCTGTCATTAGGCGATTATAGCGCTCTATATTGTCCTGTAGCTGTATCTGCTCCAGTTTGTTATTAAATAAGAATACATCACGATTCGTCTCCATCATGTCACGTTGTAATTGGATCTTCGCCTTGTCATTCTTGTGGGTATACAGTACACCGATATTCCACAATAATCGGGCACCTATCATACCATTTAACGATAATTCATGGCGCATCATATCCTTAAACATATTATAGCCTAGATAGCCATAAAATCCTTGGGCAAATACACCTAATCTTGGCATAAGGGTAGCATGGAGTGATTTCTCCTGTGCATTAGCCAGTCTCAATTGAGCATCTATAACTTTCAGCTCCGGCCGTCTAATATCTAGTAACTGTTTTCCATCATATATCCTTACTGGTTTTTCAACCTTGTTGATCTTCATGCCACAAAATGCACCAAGCATCCTCGCCAGCGAACGCCTTTGCGACTGCAAATTAGTAAACTGCTGCATCACCTTCAGCCTCTCAGCTTTCACATTCAGATAATCGCTCTCGGCTGCAGTACCATGAGTATACATCTGGCAGAATTTCCTCTCATTATTTGCCAACAATTCTTGCAAATCACTATTCAAAGCTATCTGCTCATCAAGCAATAACAATCCGAAATACATTTCATTTACCCTGCGACGAATCTGGTACATAGTCACCTCCGTTTGAGCCTCTTCTACATCCCCTTTACACTCTGCCACATTCTTTTGATGACGAATTACACCACCATCATATACTGTTTGACTAACATCTATACCTATTTTATATTGGTCCTTCTGTAGCCCCTTCATATCTAACCCTATCTGTCGGTATACAGATTGCATCTCATCTGGCCACGATACCACATCGTTTTGCAGTGTACCCTGCACTGATACTGAAACCTGTGGCAACCAGCCTTTGCTGATATTGGATACTGTCAGTTGGGTTGTTTTCCCAATCAAGTCATATTGCCGTATCAGAGGATAATTCCGTTCTGCTGACCTTTGGCACTCTTCCAGCGTCTGTGCCTGACCCATTAAGGGCAACAACATAAGAAATAACAGTTTTTTCATCTTTATTCATCATTATTGACTGGGCAAAAGTAATTACTCTTCATAATATAATTATTATCTATAGACATTTAAAAATATTCTTTTTGTACGATTTATATTTTAAAAATATAATTTTATACCCATTTTTACTATCTTTACATCCTTATCACATATTCCCATTTATGAACAAGCAACCCCAACTAATGAGCCTGTCACATATACACAGCCTCCTTACACCCCATCTTCAGCAACTACGCAAAAATCTTTTTATCAATAATGAAATTATGATACTTCATGGTGATCCTATTCTTTTTCGGATTCTCATGAAACAACAGCCTCCCTTTATCATCAACGACCACCGCATGGGTATACTTGTACGTGGCGAAATGCGCGTTAATATCAATCTTGTTGAGAAACATCTTACTGCCGGCACACTCGTCTTTATTGGCCCTGGTACAATTATTAATGCTGTCAACATTTCTGACAATGCGGAAATCTATGGTTTCGCTCTGTCACCTGATTTCCCCATTCCCTTTCCTGCTGACCAGATGCCCGCAGCTTTTAATGGCCAAATGCACGACTTCCAGCTACCTGCCACAAAAGCGGATATAGACACAGCATACCGCATTCTTGACATTATTTGGCATATTGTCCATTTGCCTCATTATGACCATTTGCTCATTAGTAGCCTCGTGGCAGCACAGATGCATCATTACAATACTCTCTTCCGCCGTTATATCGATTGCCAGCAAAATTACCTGTCACACGAACAGAGCATCTTTAATCGCTTTATTCATCTTATCAATCAGCATGCCGTACAAGAACATCAGCTAGCATTCTATGCCTCCAGAATGTGCCTTACAGAGCGCTATCTTAGCTCCATTATCCATCATACCAGCGGTATCACTGCCAAGAAATGGATTGATCGTGCACTCATCAGTCGTATCCAAGTAGAACTACGCCATACCAGCAAAAGCATTGTGCAGATTTCCAACGAAATGAATTTCCCCAATCCCGCATTCTTCTGCAAATATTTCAAGCGTATCACAGGCATGACCCCACTAACATTCAAGCGAAACTAAAATATGATTTATACTTTTACAATATCATATTGTCTTTTTTTTCGCTATATACATCATTTCATAGCTCTTTTTGCCACTTTAATATCTATATTAAAGCTGTAGTATAAAAATGCACAATAAAGATTGCCGTGAAGAACTATTCTATATAAAGAAAACAAATTGTCTGAAATAATTAAAAGAAAATCATAAAAAAGGGTTTCTATAAAAACAAGGGGCAGAAGTGTCTTGTATATAAATGTGGCCTGAAAGTCGGGGTACAAAAGTAAATTGACCGATATGCTGGAACAGAGAATACTTGAACATCTTTCTCATACCACAACCAGACTCTTCTACAATTCCCTTCTGAGAGAATACCTTGGCAATCTTTGGATTCTTACGGTGTGGTTGCATAGTCTGAAGGTCGATGTGAGCATAATATCTGGGATATGTCACAAACAACACAACTATGTAAGACAATTTAGACTTAGAAAAGTCTTTTAATACTCATCCTCGTCAAAAACTTGGCTCTTATCTGATTACCAACTATTAACGGCGTTTTTAACTGTTATTATCCAAACATACCGCACGGTCTGAGGCGGTCAGAGGCGATTCGATTAAGATTTGGACAAACTTACTCTTTTTATTCATCCATTTCGTCTTTAATCTCAAGCCACAAAGCCTCAACATCATCTTGCAATGACTCCAGATCACAGTCCTTAGGATTATAATCCTTAGAAATGTCATACCACTCCAG
>CACYCZ010000080.1 GCA_902773055.1 uncultured Bacteroidales bacterium | reverse complement strand
CTATACGAATCATGGCAACCTTGATGATGTCGGCAGCACTACCTTGGATGGGTGCATTGACGGCATTGCGTTCAGCAAATTTACGTACAACAGCATTTTGTGAATTGATGTCAGGTAGGTATCTCCGACGGTGGAAAATGGTTTCTACATAGCCTTGCTGACGCGCTACTTCAACGATGTTGTCAATATAGGATTTGATATTTGAAAAAGTCTCAAAATAACTTTCAATCAATTCTTTTGCTTCAGTCCGACTGATACCTATCCTTTGTGAAAGGCCGAAGGTAGTGATACCATAGACGATACCGAAGTTAGCAGTCTTGGCTTTTCTCCGTTCATCGGGAGTGACGTCATGAATATCTTTATGATAAATTTTTGCAGCTGTTGCGGCATGAATGTCATGTCCTTCTATAAAGGCAGTTTTCATCTGTTCGTCATTACTTAAATGAGCGAGGATGCGCAATTCTATCTGTGAATAGTCGGCAGAAAAAAAGAGACAACCAGGCTCGGGAATGAAGGCTTTGCGTATTTCCTTACCGTCCTCTCCTCTGACGGGAATGTTCTGGAGATTGGGATCACTGGAACTTAGTCGCCCTGTTGCTGTAACAGCTTGATTGAAGGAGGTGTGGATATGAAAGGTTGTGGGGTTGACAAGTGAGGGAAGGGCATCAACATATGTGCTGAGCAATTTTTTCATTGCCCTGTAGTTAAGGATGGGCTCGATGATGGGGCTTTTGAAGCGCAGCGCTTCTAGAGTGGCTTCAGAGGTTTCATATTGCCCTGTTTTTGTTTTCTTGGCTTTATTGTCTAACTTGAGGACATCAAACAGGATTTCACCGACTTGTCGTGGAGATGATATATTGAATTCCTTCCCACTGATCTTATGAACTTGCTGCTCATAATCTTTCAAACGCTGGTTGAATAGAATGGAAATATCACTCAGAACTTTGGTATCAATAACTACACCATTGCTTTCTATTTCTGCCAAGATGGGCATGAGTGGCATTTCTATGTCTTCAAACAGATGGTATTCATTATTTTTGTTTAGTTCTTCTTCCAAAATATGTTTCAGCCGTAAGCAGAAATCAGCCTGTTGAGACGAATAATCAGCACAGACTTTTAAAGGAAGAATACCCATATTCCAGACCGTTTTTTCTTTGCCTGAGAAGTAAGGTTCAATATTGATAATATCAGTATGCAGGTAAGTATCGGCCATATAAGCTAGCATGTGTTTCTGTTCGGGCTGGATAACATAGTGAGCAAGCATAATGTCAAAGAGAGGTCCTCTTAAAGTGATATTATAGTTCTTCAAGACAAGAAGGGTGTATTTCATATTGAAACTGACCTTTGTGATACTGTCATTACAGAAAATAGTCTTAATTTGTAACAGAATATCGTCTTTGTCTTCTTGGTTTTCGCTAAATGGGATGAAATAGGCTTCGCCTTGTGTTGAAGCCATGGCAAAACCAACGATTTTGGCGTCTATAGCTGTTGAAGAAGTTGTAGCTAATGTAAAACTTAAAATTTTTGTATCAGAAATTTTTCTAAAAAATGAGTTTCTTTTTTCCTTTGTATCAATAATTTCGTAGTGAGAAGGAATAGTTTTTGAGCTTTTGAGAATCGTTTCTTTTGAAACATCTGATAAGTTACTCGAAAAATTTCCAAACAAATCAAGTTGAACAGGGCCTTGAGGAGTGGGGGAACTGTCAGCATCACATATTTTTTTCAAAAGAGAACGGAACTCCAGTTCTTCAAAAATTTTTCGGACTTCAATTTTGTTGATGTCTTTCAGTCTTATTTGCTCTTCATCAAAAGCGATAGGAACATCAGTTTTGATGGTTACCAGAAATTTGGAAAAGAGGACTTGTTCTTTGTTGGCGATTAGATTTTCCTGAAGTTTTCCTTTTATTTCATCAATGTGCTGATACAGTTGCTCAATGGAACCAAATTTGTTGATAAGAGTGACTGCGGTTTTCTGACCCACATTTGGGCAGCCTGGTACGTTGTCAGAGGTGTCACCCATGAGACCAAGCATATCAATGATCTGTGATGGATGTTGTAAGTCGTATTTTCTAATTACTTCGGTTGGACCGAGTATTTCTGCTTCATTTTTACCATGAGAAGGCCGCAGGATTTTTATATTGTCTGTGACCAGTTGGCAATAGTCCTTGTCTGGTGTGACCATGTAGGTTTCAAAGCCAGCTTGAGCTGCTTGAGTAGCTAAAGTGCCAATAACATCGTCAGCTTCATAACCAGGGACCTCAAAAATAGTGATGTTAAAGGCTTTTATAATTTCTTTGATAATGGGTACTGATTCTTCGATGCCTTCGGGTGTTTTTTCACGTTGTGCTTTATATGCGGGAAAGGCATTATGGCGGAAGGTAGGACCTTTAGGGTCAAAGGCAATGCCGATATGGGTGGGCTTTTCCTTGTCAAGTATCTCTTTAAGGGTGTTGACAAAGCCAAAAATGGTCGACGTGTTAAAGCCTTTGGAATTGACTCTGGGTGATCGCATTAAAGCGTAAAATGCGCGATAGATAAGTGCATAAGCATCTAATAAAACGAGCTTGTTCATGTTGCTGTTATTCTTTATTCTGTAAAATTAAGTAAATTATGCGAAGTGAAAAGCGATATTTTCGTAATTTTGCACTATTGAAAGCAAATATGGTTGATTCCTTATCCAATATAAAAGAACCAATAAAAAAGGACTTAGAGCGTTTTAATGAGATTTTCAGCGAAACACTGAAGAGTTCGAATACCTATCTGTCACAAATTATTTCCTCAATTGGCAAAAACGGTAAGCAGGTGCGTCCGATTTTGCTCTTGCTTGTGGCTAAGGAGTTTGGCTCAATACAGGAGTCTACATATCTTTCTGCAGCCACATTGGAAATCCTGCATACAGCGAGTTTAATACATGATGACGTTGTTGATGAGAGCAATGAGCGACGTGGTATAAAATCTCTTAATTACCTATATGGCAATAAAGTTGCTGTTTTGACAGGAGATTATATATTGTCTTCTGCCTTGTTGAGTGCTTGTAGGACTAACTTAGAGATTGTTACACGCATAGCAGAGTTAGGGCGTCAACTTTCTGAGGGTGAAATTATCCAGATGAAGAATGCTTCTGAAAAAAAATTTTCGGAGAATTCTTACTTTGAAGCGATAAGATTGAAAACAGCTTCTCTGTTTTCAATGTGTTGTGAGCTAGGTGCTATGTCTGTGAACGCTCCAAGGGAAATGGTGATAAAAATGCGTCAGATGGGCGAATGGATAGGTATTTGTTTCCAAATAAGAGATGATATTTTTGATTATTATGACGACAATATAGGCAAGCCTACCGGCAATGATCTGGCAGAAGGAAAACTCACTTTGCCGTTGCTGTATGCTTTGTCTCATTATCCGGAACCAGAAATGGTTGAATTGGCAATGAAGGTACGACAGATGAAAATATCGGAAGATGAAATATCCGCATTGGTCAATTTTGCCAAGAGAAAGGGTGGGATAGAGTATGCTCATGCGCAAATGCTTGATTATGCTCAGAAGGCAAAAGGTATGATAGTAGATTTCACGCACCCAGATATTAGGCAAGCTTTATCATCGTATATAGATTTTGTCACAGAAAGAAAATCATAGAAAGAGAGCCGTAACAATAATGCTACGGCTCTCTTTCTATCTGAAGACCTTTTCAAAACAGTTTTACGGGTGAGCCTGTCAGGTCTGAAAGGATATTATTTGCTAAGCTGCTGGCGCCAATGCGGAAGAATTCAGTATAGAGCCATTCTTTTCCCAAAACTTCTTTAATAATTGTGTAGTAGTTCAGGGCATCATCAACGGTTCTGACCCCACCAGCTACTTTAATGCCTATTTTCCGTCCTGTTTTAGCATGATACTCCTTAATGGCTTGACACATGACATAGACGGCCTCCGGTGTAGCACTGACGCTTATTTTTCCTGTGGATGTCTTGATAAAGTCAGCTCCGCTATACATGGATATGATGGATGCTTTTTTAATGTTAGTGGCTGTTTTGAGTGCGCCGGTTTCAAGTATTACTTTAAGGTTATTTTCTTCCCCTACAATAGCTTTGCATTCACTGATTTCATCGTAGCATTGTTCATAATCTCCCATCAAGAAGAAGCCTACTGGCAGAACGATGTCAATTTCTGTTGCTCCATCTTTCATGGCCAGGCTGGTTTCAATAGTTTTTACTTCCGGAAAGGTCTGTGATGCAGGGAAACCACCACTGACACATGTAATAGCAACTCCGTCTGCTTCAAGAGATTGGCTGACAACTTTGGCGAATCTGGGGTAAACGCAGATAGCAGCAGGGTGGGGGAAATTAGGATTCTTATCGGTAAAATCGTTGATTTTTTCTGTCAGTTCCAATACACTGTCTTCGCTGTCTGTAACTGTCAGTGTGGTTATTTCTATTGTACTGAATAGGAATCGTTTGATGTCTTTAGTGTTATTTTCTTGTTTCTTTTCAAGTATTTTTTTTACTTCTGCAGCGACCTGTTCGTCTGTGAGATGAAAATCATATAAGCTCAGTGCTTGCTCATATTTATTCCCTGTTGTGTTTGAGTTCTCCATTGTCATTATTTAGTTTTGTATTATTAATATGTCTTAATGCATCTCTTTGTGTTTTCTTTTCCATGGATTTTAAGAAAGCTGCGGTTATATCGGTGTTTGTTTGATTGGCAATGCATATCAAAACCCATAGAATGTCAGCGATCTCTTCTGATAAATCCCTTTTTTCGCCAGTCTTAAAGGATTGGTCTCCATAGGTCCTTGCCATGATGCGTGCCAGTTCACCTACTTCTTCGGTCAGGCATGCCATGTTAGTCAGTTCACTGAAGTATCTGACACCATATCGGTGAATCCAGTCATCAACCATTTTCTGGGCTTGCTGAATATTGATATCCTCCATGTTGTTAACAATTTATGCAAAAATACTTAATCATTTTGAGATGGCAATTATTTATTCTTTGATTTTACTGTCCAGGCAGATAGTGACTGGACCGTCATTCATAAGTTCGATTTTCATATCGGCACCGAATTCTCCTGTGGCGAATTGTCCCAGGCATTCTGCTTTCATTGTGTTGCAGAAGGCTTTATACAGAGGAATGGAAATCTCATGGCCAGCTGCGCGGATGTAGGAAGGACGATTACCTTTTTTACATGAGGCGTAAAGGGTGAACTGGCTGACGACCATGATGTCAGCCTTAATGTCAAGCGCAGAGATGTTCATGATGTTGTTGTCATCTTCAAAAATACGCATGTTTAATACCTTTTTAACCAGCCAGTTGATATCTTCTTGTGTATCTGATTCTTCAATGCCGAGTAGTAGCAGTAGTCCTTTGCTGATATGCGATACCTGCTTACTGTCTATTGTTACACTGGCATGGCTGACTCTTTGCAAAACGATTCTCATGATATTTCTTTAATTGGTGTGTAATGCGTTATAAATGTTCTCACCTTTTTTGCTGCCCAGCAGTTTTTGTATTTGGTTGAGATCGGCTTCCTTTAGACGCTTTATACTTTTGAATTCCCTGAGTAATAATGATTTGGTAACTTTTCCAATACCTTTTATTTCATCTAGTTCTGATGCTGTCTGCCTCTTGCTGCGTTTTTGCCTATGGAAGGTGATGGCATAGCGGTGGACTTCGTCCTGCATTCTGGTCAACAGTTGAAACAATTCGCTTGTCGTCTTCATTCCGATGACTTGGGGAGGAAACCCGTATAGCAGTTCATTTGTTCTGTGTTTGTCATTTTTAGCCAAACCAGCGATTGGTATATCCAAATGTAGTTCATCTTCAACAACTTCTCTTACACAATTCATTTGCCCTATACCACCATCGGTAATGATGAGGTCTGGCATGGGTAGGTCTTCAGCAATATTTCTGGAATAGCGTCGACGCACGACCTCCTGCATTGAGGCGTAGTCATCCGGGCCTACAACGGTCTTAATGTTGTATTTCCTGTATTCGTTTTTGGCGGGTTTTAGTTTGTGGAAGACAACGCATCCGGCTACGGCATCAGTTCCTGAGATGTTGGAGTTATCAAATAGTTCGATACGTTCTGGCAGTGTAGGTAGCTGAAGATGATTTTTTATTTCTCTCATCAGTCGGCGTGTTTTTTGTTCTGGGTTAGAACTCTCAACCTGTTTAAGTCTGTCAAATTTATATTGTTTGACATTGAGGCCTGAGAGGTCTAATAGTTTCTTTTTGTCTCCACGTTGTGGTATGGTTAGAGTGACATTTTCTTCTGGATAGTCGATATAGAACGGGACGACAATTTCTTTTGAATGGCTTTTAAAGCGTTCTCTCATCTCTACGATGCCCATGAGCAATAATTCTTCTTGACTTTCTTCCATGCGTTTCTTGTACTCAAAGGTAAATGCTTGTATGATACTTCCCTGTACGACGTGCAGATAGTTGATATATGCATTCTGTTCATCGGTTTCTATGTTGAATACATCTATGTTGGTATTGCTCGGGTTGACGATTTCGCTTTTTGCCTGAAAATTCTGTAGCTGTTCATATTTCCTTTTGATAGCTTGTGCCTCTTCAAAGCGCATTTCTGCTGCCAGCCCTTCCATTTCGGATTTCATGTTCTTCATGATTTGGCTTATGTTGCCTTTCAGTAATTCCCTGCAGTCTTCAATGTTTTTCAGGTACTCCTCTTTGCTTTGTTCGCCGATGCATGCCCCTTTGCATTTGTGCATGTGATAGTTCAGGCATACCTTGAATTTACTGTTTTTTATATCCTCCTCCTTTAAAGGCAGCCGACAAGGTCGTGGCTGGTAAAGTTTTTCCATGAGATCTAACAAGGCATACATTGTGCCTTCGTGGCTGTAGGGGCCGTAGTATTGACCGCCTTTCAAGTCTATCCTTCGAGTCTTGAAGATGCGTGGATATTCTTCTTTGGTGATGCAGATGGAAGGGTAGGTCTTGTCGTCCTTGAGCAAGATATTGTATTTGGGCTTGTATTTCTTGATTAGGTTGTTTTCCAGGAGTAGGGCGTCGGTTTCAGTTTCTACGACAATGTATTTTATATCTCTGATCTTGCTGACGAGCATGGATGTTTTCTGATTCTGCTCCTTGTTGAAATATGAGCTGACACGTCTTTTCAGATTTTTGGCTTTCCCTACATAGATGATAGTTCCTGCATTATCAAGGTATTGGTAGCTGCCTGGCTTTTCTGGCAGGTTTTGAATGATCCCTTTCAGGTGTGCCTGTAACTTCTGCGTGTCTTCTCTTGTCATGGTTCAGGAAATAATTTATAAGTGTTTCCGTCCGCGTTATCAGTTATTTATGCAGGAGATGTTCCACGAGGAACATTCCATTATCTGTTCATAAGTACTAAAAGTACGTTGATATCGCTTGGTGATACGCCTGGGATGCGCCCTGCTTCAGCAAGGGTTTCCGGGTCTATTTTTGCTAATTTTTGTCGTGCTTCTGTAGATAGTTGAACGATTTCATCGTAGTGAAAGTGTCCTTTAATCCTTATTGCTTCCAGTCGATGCATTTTTTCTGCAAACTGCCGTTCTCTTTCAATATAGCCATGGTATTTCACTTCTATTTCCGTAGCTTCGATGATTTCGGGTGAGATGTGACTTAATTTATCGTTGAGTTCGGGAATTATTGGTGACAGGTTTGAGAAATGTATTTCTGGCCGTACAAGTATGTTACTGAGTTTCCCGCTATGTTGTAATGGGGTTGTTTTTATCGATTCTGCCGACAGATTAAATAAAGAGGCGTTTACGGAAGTTTCTTCACAAAAGAGTTTAAGTCCGGCAATGGTATCTTGCTTGGCTTTGAAGGAATTTGCCTTGTCTTGATCGATCAGCCCGAATTTGATGCCGTAGGGTGTCAGACGGGTATCTGCATTATCTTGCCGGAGAAGGATTCTGTATTCTGCCCGTGATGTGAACATGCGGTAAGGCTCATCTACGCCTTTTGTAACGAGATCATCGATTAATACGCCGATATAGGATTCGTCACGCTTCATGACAAAGGCTTCTTCTCCCTTTATTTTCCTTGCGGCGTTGATGCCGGCCACCAGACCCTGCCCAGCTGCTTCTTCGTAGCCAGTTGTGCCGTTTACCTGTCCTGCAAGGAAGAGTCCGGAAACGATTTTTGATTCCAGAGAGTGACGCAGTTGGGTTGGGTCGAAATAATCGTATTCTATGGCATAGCCAGGGCGGTAAATGACGATATTGCGAAATGCAGGTATTTGTTTAAGTCCTTCCAATTGTATTTCCCAGGGCATGCTTGAGGAGAACCCGTTAAGGTAGTATTCCTGAGTGTCTGTTCCTTCCGGCTCGATAAAGAGCGGATGTTGGTCTTTGTCTGGGAAAGTGTGCAGTTTTGTTTCGATGCTGGGACAATAGCGCGGTCCGGTGCTTTGAATTTCTCCATTGTAAAGCGGAGAGTCTTTCATGCCGTTTTGCAGCACCTGGTGTACTTTCTCGTTTGTTGTGCCTATCCAGCATGAAAGTTGGGGCAGTTTTCTTCCGTTGGTAAAGAATGAAAAGCGGTGGTAATCGGTGTCGCCTTTCTGCTCTTCCAGTTGGCTGAAGTCGATACTCCGCCCATCGATGCGTACAGGTGTTCCTGTCTTAAGCCTTCCTGTGCGTATGCCGTGTCGGCTTATTGACTCGGAGAAATGCAGGCAGGAGGGTTCGGATATCCTTCCACCGGGTATATGGTTGTGTCCGATGTGGAGCAATCCGTTGAGAAATGTTCCAGCTGTCACGATGACGGTCGGAGCGTAGAGGCAGACATTCCAAATGGTGTGTATGCCCATCGTCTTGCCATCTTCTACCAGCAGCTCGTCGGCCATGTCCTGCCAGAGGTAAAGGTTAGGCGTGTTTTCCAAAATTTCTCTCCAGCATGCGCTGTATTTCATCCTGTCACACTGTGCCCGTGGGCTCCACATGGCAGGTCCTTTCGACAGATTCAGCATACGGAACTGTATAGCTGTTTCATCGGTGACGAAACCCATCATGCCGCCGAGAGCATCGATTTCCCTGACAATCTGCCCTTTGGCAATACCGCCAATGGCTGGGTTGCAGCTCATTTGCGCTATTTTTTCCATGTCCATGGTGATTAGACAGGTCTTGACTCCCATCTTGGCGGCAGCATGGGCTGCCTCACAACCGGCATGTCCTGCACCGACGACGATTACGTCAAAATGAAAAGCTGTATCCATCTGAAATATATTTTCATTGCAAAGTTACAGAGTTTTTTTCTTCTGTGGCTTGGCAGGAATGATAAGAGTGACATTGATGCCATGTTGCTCCGTCAGGATTGAGAGCAATACTTCTTTCAACCGACAGATAAAGGAAATGTTTATTTCCAAATATCTTTATACAATTATAGTACAGATGTACAAAGTTGTTTTTCAGAGCTTTTGCTGTTCGGCCAGATTATATTTTGATGAATATGCGTTGGTTGTACATCCATCGGAGAATCAGGAATACAATCAGGCAGTTACCGAAAGTTATCCATGCGTTGTAACCGGCATCACCTAAGTATTGCCTGAGGCCATAGCAGACAGAGTCGACAATGCTCTTGAAACTGATATATTCGCCTATCATATAGGCTACGATGGAATTCATGCCATAGATTTTCAGCCAGTTCAGCCCTTTTTGCCATCTATGACAGTCAACGATGTAATAGGCCAATGCCATGAGCATGAAACTGATACCACCTGCAAAAAGGGTCATACTGCATGTCCAGATATGTTTGATGATCGGCATTTGGAGACTCCATGTCAGGCCGGCAATCGTCAATGCTATGCCCGCAACAAGCAGGGTGATACAGGCTTTCATGCGGTTGGCTTGTCCTTCTTTCATAATTTGTCCGGCAAATGCACCAAGCATGACGGTTACGCCAAAAGTGAGGCTGCTCCAAATCCAGGTATAATGAGGATTCCCACAGAACCGACCCATAATCAGCTGGTCTACCTTGTAGGCAAAGTTACCCTCAGGTGTCCAGTCTCCGCAAAATGTCATGGGCACCCAATATATAATCAAGAGCAGGGCAGTTGCCAAGATTTGCCCTTTCCTGTTGAAATAAGTCAGGAAGAATGCGGTGATGACATAACCGGCACCGATGGCTTGTAAAGTATTGACGTACAGATGGATGTCGTTAGGGTCCAGTCCTAATAGATTCCCCTGTCCAATCATACCCAGGATGAAGAGGATAGCGAAGCGCCGCATTACCTTTTTCCAGAGAGCCGGCGTATTGTTCTTGTATTTACTCAGGGAGAAAGGCATGGCTGCACCTGCCATGAACATGAAGAGCGGCATAATCATATCCCAGCAGCGGAATCCCTCCCATGGTTCATGTCGGAGTTGGTAAACAAAAGGTTCCAGCAAAGGCCAGTCCAAAGCACGTGCTAATTTCATAAAGACAGGCTGGAAGAAAACCAGCAGGAACAGATCGAGTCCGCGAAGAACATCAAGAGATGCGAGACGATTGGCAAAGCAGTTGGAAGAACTGTTATTCATAGGTAATGGATTATTTGTCCAAAGATAAGAACTATTTGAAAAAGAGTTCCATCTTTTTGTTGTGTTTTTTTGTGTAAACCCAGGTCAGGATGCTGTTGCAGGCTTATACCTATGAGAAAAACAGTCATAGCCGTCAGAAAAGAAATGACCTCCCTGGAGATTTTATGTTTCGCGTTGGTAAACATACGTTCACCAATGCGGAACATATGTTCACCGTCGCGAAACATACATTCCCCAACGTTAAACATAAACTTCAAGCATGGGTATATAACTCTTTTAGCACCATGTAGCATAATTTTATTGGGGCTAAAGGCCTCTCGGGAATGGTTATTTAAACTGCGCAATAGAAATCTGGACAAAAACAATGCGGAAATTAAGTACCTGCGTTTTTTATTGCAAATAGGAAATCATTTGCCACAGATGGCACCTACATAGACCATCAAATAAACAGTGATTGGATGTTCTTGATAAACACGATTTCAGATTGTATTTGCAAATGATATATTACTTGATGCCAAGAAAACATGGAAATAGATTTGAGCAGAAGAGAGACGTGTTATTTTGCAAACCGAACATTGCAAAATAACAACCACATTAAAAAGAAAAATTGTTTGAAATATTATTTTTCTTTCCAAAAAGAAAAACAGATAGGTTTATGCTTTTCTTAAATAAAGCAGAAACATACGTTGGCTTTCCACAATAATTGTAGCATTTTTAAAATGTAAATCTTTTCGGTTTCAAAGGTTAGTTTGTGCGTCTTTTATTTTGGAGAATTATTATATAAATTACTTACAAACAAATGTATAGGCAGTTTAAGAAATGAGATGTGTGAATGACTGATTTTTCTCCGGAAGAGAGTAGAAGTTTATGGGAATTCTCTTCCTTGAAAAGTGATGTTCTGTTATGTTTTTTGAATATCTTTTTCTGGGGAAATGTATAGGGAATGCCGGTTTGCATTTTTTGTATTTATTTTGAAAGTTTCATATTTTTTTGTATTTTTGAGGAAAATAGAAAAACTGAGAAATAACATTAAAATAATAGTTTATGAAAAGAAATTTGTTAAGTCTTATGGTATTGCCGGCAATGTTTTTTGCCCTGAGCAACACTATTTCTGCACAGACTATTGAGGAACGCATTGCAACGGCAATGGCCTCAGACATGAGTACATGGTCCTTCTCGTCTAGCAGGACCAATATTAATGGCATCTACTATAATCTGGACGAAACGAACGGGTTAGCTCAGGTTTCTTATTACACTAGTTCAAATGTGGCTTCAGATACATTGACTATTCCGGAAACCATCAGCTATAATAGCAAGGACTATGTTGTTGTTTCCATGCAAGGTTATTATGGTTATAATCAGAAAACAACGCAGATTGTCCTGCCTAAGACAATGCGTCGCCTGGGTGATTATGCATTCTATGGATATAACAATGTTCGTCGCATCAGTATACCTGAAACTGTGGAAGTTCTGGGTTCAGCTGTTTTCCAGAATTGGACCAATCAGACAATTGTCTTTAACAGTACCACTGTTCCCACAGTGGAAGGTTCATTGACAGGAAGTTCAAGTTACCATATAAAACTCATAGTCCCGGCAGCCTCTTTCAGGGCCTATCATCTGACCGATTATATAGAGGACCAGTGTGTCATTGCCAATGATATGTCTGTCAGTACTGTTGTTACAGGCAAGGTGGACAATGGCGAGCTCGGTTATGTTGTCGTAGCTGATGCATTGCCCGAGGTACGCACCTATTCAGATGTCAACAAGCTCGTTATCAGCGAAGGTACTATAGACGAGACAGACTGGGCCGCCATACGCAAGATGCCGAACCTCATTGAACTTGACTTGAGCGGACTTTCTATTGAAGATATTCCCTACCAAGCCTTGTATCAATGCTGGCAGGTTGAAAAAGTCATACTTCCACCGACAACAAAAAGTATCCGTGGATATGCATTCTATCAGACGGGAATCAAGGATTTCATCATTCCTGATTCAGTCAGAAATATAACAGGCAGCTATAACTTCTATGACTGCGACTCCCTGGTATCGTTGAAATTTCCAGAAGGAATAACATATCTTCCTGACAATGTCTGCCAAGATTGTAACAAACTGCAGCACATCCAGCTGCCTTCAACACTGTCGGGCATTGGAAGCTATGCGTTCTATTCCTGCGATTTGCAGACATTGTCTATTCCCGGTGCATTGAAGGCTATTTCATATTATTCATTCGCCAATAACAGCAATATGTATTATGTCCAATTTGGTGAAGGTATTAAGAGAATTGAGGATTATGCTTTCTCCAACTGCTCTTCTATCGGTCAATTTGATAATGCAACAGAATTGACTGATGAGCAGAAAGCATATGGTCTGATATTCCCATCAACATTGCGTTACATTGGTAGTTATGCCTTCAACAGGGATACATCTGTGAAGAGTATTTTCTTCAATGAAGGACTGGAAGAAATATATTATTATTCATTTAACGGCTGTACTGGTTTGACGGAAATCACACTGCCCAGTTCACTGCAGTATTGCAACTATACCCCGTTCAGCGGCTGCTCTAATATCAAGAAGATTGAGGCACGTTCACTGATTCCTCCTACGGTAAGGAGCAGGATCATTACATCCAGTGCCGGCAACATAGACCTCTATGTTCCATTGTGGAGTTTCCAAGAGTATATGACTACTCCCGGATGGCTTGAATTCCAAGATCATACTCACATTATTACCGACAATCTGCCCGAAAACATTGTCATCAACAAGGACTTTGAATTTGTTCTTAACGAAGATGAAAACGTGAAGGACTATCGTCCAAATATCCGCATGCTCTACAATTCAGAGGAAATTGATGACGGATTCGGCAACAAAAAATATGAACGCGGCAACCTGACAATCAGTAGCCGCAGCAAACTGGCGATAAATGATTTCTCCATGTATGTTTCTCCCTATGCAAAATATTATGCAGACGAGAGTTATTTCTACGGAAAAAGGAATTACGACTCATATCGCACGACCTACAACCCCAACTCTCTCGTAGTGAGAGGCGATATGAGAGCAGAAAACCAGAAGCTGAATCTAATGTTATACAATGACACTTGGCAGTTTATTACTTTCCCCTTTGATGTTAACATGAAGGACATTGTTCCTGTAGATACTACAACACAATGGGTAATAAGGAAATACTCAGGTGAGAAGCGTGCAGCACAGAAATTTGATAGTACATGGGTAAATCTCACTTCTGCCGATATACTTGAAGCAGGCAAGGGTTACATCATGATGTGCTATAACAGGACGGCTAATTCAAATGCGCCAGTGGAATTTACTGTTTCACCGATTATCAATTCGCTGACCCGTCAGTACCTTTTCACAACGGAAGATCGCGTCGTTCCGCTGGAAGAGAATTTGAGCGAGTTTGAACAAAACCGTTCTTGGAATCTCGTCGGCAACCCCTATCCATGCTACTTTGACACCCGCTATCTGGATACAGAAGCTCCCTTTATGGTATGGGATTCCTATAACAGGGCTTATGCTGCATTGAGTCCTATAGATGACAGTTATATTCTGAATCCAGGCGAATCCTTCTTCATTCAGCGTCCTGTAAATGAGAGTACACTGACATTCCTTCGTGGCGGACGCCAGACCTATCGCAACCCGAATGACCTTACCGTCAAGGAAGCCAAGGCTTTCAAGCGAAATGGTTCTCAAACGAATGTTCAGCGCTATGTTTTCAACATTGCGCTCAGTGCAGGCGAATTCTCTGACCGTACCCGTGTTGTCTTCAATGCTGATGCCAGCATAGACTATGAATTGAGCCGTGATGCAGCAAAATTTATGTCTTCCGACAACCTCGTTCCGCAGATATGGACCATCGGTAAGAATGCGCAGTATGCTATCAATGAGCGTCCTGAGAGCGACGGCATCGTTCAGTTGGCAGTACATTGCGGCAACAAGGGTATCTATACCATATCCTTGGGTGAAAATAGTGCTAAAGGCAATGTAGTCCTTGAAGATTGCTTGAAGAACATAAAGACTACTATTACAGCAGATGAGGGTTATACCTTCACAGCTGAGGCAGGAACTGTCACCAACCGTTTCTACCTGCATTTCTCAGAGATAGGCAGCGATGTTAACGGTATCAATTCTGTTGCAGTTCAGAGTGACAATAAAAATGAGGCTACCTATAATCTCTCTGGCCAACGCGTAGATAAAGACCAGAAGGGAATCATTATCAGAAAAGGACATAAGACTCTTAATAAATAAGACAACAAACCATGAAAAGGTTATATATCATCCTATTCGGTTTTCTGCTGCCATTATATTTTATGGCGCAGACGAACGGATATAATCCGTCTAATCCGCCCAATCCGAATTGGCCTGTGCCCGACACGACAACTTACTACGATGTTATATGCGAGGCTATTCCCAACGGAGCGGGGCAGTTTTCCAGTGCCAGCAACAGTAAATATGCAGCAGGGAAAAAGGTAACCATAACAGCGTACAATCACGATAACTGTTATTTTAAGGGATGGAAGGATGCCGAAGGCAACGATGTGACAACCGATAAGTCCTATAGCTTCACGATGCCGGCTCACAATGTTACCTATTATGCATTGTATACTTATAATCCTTCAAGTCCTGGCAATCCGGTATATACAGGAGCATATATGTTGACGTTGCTTTCCCAGCCATCTGCAGCGGGAACATTCAATTTTAAGAATCAGAAAGTAACCGAGGGTTCCACCCAGCAGCTCCAGGCTTACTGTAACAGCGGATTCAAATTTTTGTATTGGAAAGATGAGAATGGCAATATTGTGGGGTCTCAACAATCTCTGAAATACCTCATGCCTTCTCATGCCAGCACCTTGACAGCGGTCTATGATTATGACCCAAGCACTCCTGGCAATCCAGGGACCAATTACTGGGACAAGACCTCTGGCGAGGCTATCATGGATAATTTCCGGGCAGGATACCT
>CACYCZ010000079.1 GCA_902773055.1 uncultured Bacteroidales bacterium | reverse complement strand
GGTCGACATATCCGTTTTCAAGGTGGTAGTCATGCATCAGCATGCCCAGAATATGCAACAAGCCTTTGAGCATGGCTATGCGGTTCGACTGCCGACGGTTCTCTGACGATGAGCGGTGCTTACAAGTGTACTGTTTCTCTGGCTGGCGTGACGCTGACAAACCCCAATGGGGCGGCTGTCAACATTACCAACTCTAAGCGCATACAGCTCTCAGCCAAGAAGAATACCGAGAATACACTGGCCGACGGCAACGGCTCGCAGAAGGCCTGTGTCTATTCAAAGGGCCAATTGCAGCTGCAAGGTAACGGTACGCTGAATGTTGTAGGCAACTTGAAACACGGTATCAAGTCGGCGTCCTATATTACAGTCAAGAATCTGGTACTGAATGTGACATCGGCTGTCAGTGATGCTGTCAGCTGTGAAGAATATTTCCAGATGAAGAGTGGCACGCTGACTATTACCAACAGTGGTGCACAGACCAGCCTGGGCAGTACTTATTTTGCAACGGCCAAGGGCATCAAGGCGGGCGTAGTGGTCATCAATGGCGGCGACATCAATGTGACCATGAGCGAACAGGCACAGGCTGGCAAGGGTATCAAGAGCAACAGCGATGACGGCTCGGGCAACATGACCATCACGGGAGGTACCATCACTGTGACCAACAGCGGTGCGGGTGGCTACGACGGTACGGAAAGCGACGCCAAGGGTGCAGGTTGTCTGAAAGCGGACAATAATATGACCATCAGTGGCGGTACGCTGACACTGAAAGCTACAGGCACGGGCGGTAAGGGTATCAAGGCCGACGGCACGCTCAACGTCAGCGGCGGCAACATCTCGGCCACTACGAAGGGTAGCAAATATACGTACAGCAATAAAGTGACGGCATCACCTAAGGCGATTAAGAGCGGAGGAGCCATGACCATCAGCGGAGGTGACATCATTGCGACATCGGCCAGTCATGAAGGCATAGAGTCAAAGAGTACGCTGACCATTGAGGGGGGTACTGTTTTCGGCTGTGGCGGCGATGACGGTATTAACAGCACAGGTGACATGTACCTCAAGGGTGGATATGTCTTTGCACGTACTACCGGTACGGGAACAGGTGCCGACGGTTTTGATTCAAACGGCAATCTGTATCTGCGGGGTGCTACAGTTTACGGTATCAGCCATGGTACGCCCGATGTTGCCTTTGACGCTAATTCTGAAGGAAAAAAGAAGTTATATGTAGAGAGCGGCAATCTTGTGGCTGTCGGCGGACTTGAGAGTGGGGCCAGTCTTTCCCAATCGTGTTCCCAAACCTCTTCTTACACCAAGGGGACGTGGTATGGCCTCTACAGCAACGGGACACTTGTACTGGCATTCCAGATTCCTTCTACCGGCACGATGGGGTCACCTATGGTGGTTTCTACATCGGGGACAGTGACTTTGAAATCGGGCATTATCGTAACGGGCGGAACGAAGATATGGGATGGCTATGGCTACTCAGACGCGACCGTCAGTGGCGGCTCAAATGTCGACCTGTCATCCTATACAGGCGGAAGCAGTGGCGGAGGTCAACCTGGCGGTGGCGGACATGGCAAAAAATAAGTTATAGCCACTGCATCTATATATGACGGGAGGGGATTTCGGAAAGAACCGGCCCTTTGTTAAAGCAGGCCGGGCGGTTTTAACAAAAATAAAATTATCTTAACATTCTTGCATAGTCCTGCGATGCCTTGGAAATTTCTCCGGCTTTGCAGTTTTCACTGGCAGGCCTGCCAGATCCAATGCGCAGGCCTGCCAGTGAAATTTTGTAGGCCTGCCAGATTTACCCCCTCTACAGTCCTTTCTGATGAGGTATTGCTTTGTAAAAAGAATACCTTGTAAAGATGTTAATGATTGTTAACACTAGTTGCGCCGATGGGGCAATTATGTTATCCTGTCGGCATGGGAAAGTCTCCTGTCAGCTTACTTGTTCTTCTCGCGGATGTGTTCTTCGTATTCTGCCAGCTCGCGTTCGCCGATATGTGCAAAGCCATAGTGCTCATCATGCTGGGAGAAGTCGAGACCTACGTTCTCGCTATAAGTTGAAACGCGCATGGGAATCAGACGGTCAATAAGCTTGTATCCTATCCAGCTCATGCAAAATGTATAGACAAAGACAATGGTGATGGCCAACAGATGGTAGAGAAAAATGACAAAACCATCCCATGTGCCTGCAATGAGGCCCTCTTGAATGAAAATGCCCGTGAGGATGGTGCCGAAAATACCGCCTGTGCCATGTGTGGGGAATACGTCAAGGGCATCATCGATGCTGGTATGTGAACGCCAGTAGACAGCCAGGTTGCAGATGAGTGTGGTGGCAAAGGCAATGAAGATGCTTTGGCCGACGGTGACATAGCCTGCGGAAGGCGTAATGGCCACCAAGCCTACGACACACCCTACAGCTGCACCCATGGCCGATGGTTTGCGACCTCGGAGACAATCAAAGAATATCCACGTCATCATAGCCGTAGCTGAGGCAGTGTTGGTGTTGAGAAATGCCTTTATAGCCTGTCCGTCAGCGTGAAGCGAAGAACCTGCATTGAAGCCAAACCAGCCCAGCCATAGTAGGGCAGCACCCAATAGTACAAAAGGAATGTTGGCCGGTTCGCTCTTGCGGGTCTCAGCCTTGCGTCGCCCCAGATATATGGCACCGGCCAGGGCAGCCACGCCGGACGAGGCGTGTACCACGATGCCTCCGGCGAAGTCAATAACCCCCCAACGGCTGAACAAGCCTTCGGGATGCCACGTCATGTGGGCCAAAGGGCAGTAAATGAGGAAAAAGAAGAATATCATGAAAAACATATACGCAGAGAAGCGTACACGTTCGGCAAATGAGCCCGTGATGAGGGATGGCGTGATAATAGCGAATTTCATCTGAAATAGGGCAAAGAGTGCCAAGGGGATAGTGGAACCACCCAGAATATTCCCTGCGAGTGTAGTGTATACGGCTCCGCCGACACCATGGAACATAATGAACGTCAGAGGATTGCCGATGATGCCCCCAATGTCGTTTCCAAAACAGAGCGAAAAACCGATAACGACCCATAATACAGAAATGAGCCCCATGGCAATAAACGACTGGAGCATTGTTGAAATTACATTCTTTGCTCCGACCATGCCGCCATAGAAAAACGACAATCCCGGGGTCATCATTAGTACGAAGATGGTTGCAGTTATCAACCAGGCAACATCTGCAGCGGAGATCACTGACCAGTCGCACTCAAACATAGGTTCGCCAACAAAAATACCTGCGACTGCAATCAGGGTCATCGCAGCCATCATAATCTTCCAACGTTTCTTAATCTTCATGTTTCTAATATTTATTTTAATCTAGTACTTTGCATTGCTACGCTGCATCAGGTGGTGTAAAACTCCGAATGGCTTTTGTCCTTTTTATTGATGCAGTCTTTTATTATATGTTACTTGTGTATCGTCATCGCCGTTTACGCCTGCAAAGATATTACATTTTGACTGAAAACAAACCGATTTAACGGCAAAATGTATATTATTTCTATAAAATAGTAACAAAATGTATTAAAATTGTTTGATTTTGTTACAAATCGAATCTATAGCGTTGTTGAAAATATACAATGTTTCAGTCAAATTGTATGCTCGGTCAATTTCCGGCAGTGCTTACTTCCTGACTGAAAATACAGAAAAATTCCCGGTCAATAGTGAGTGATAATTTTCATGGGGCAATGGTTTGCGTACAGGGTGCTTTAGGTTGTGGCTTTTTGAGATCCTTGCAAAGGATGTCTTCTTGATAAGAGTTCGTTATTATACAAAAAAGAATAGGGCGGT
>CACYCZ010000078.1 GCA_902773055.1 uncultured Bacteroidales bacterium | reverse complement strand
TTTCTTTTTGTAACCAGTTGAAGCACCGCCAATCCATGTCTTACTGTTCACACCGGCTGACTTGCCGCTTTGCAACTCGTATTCAATCATGGCTTTCACGGCCGACGCGATCTCCTCAGGGAGAAGGATGCCTCCACGCTCGTAAGTATTCCATATCGCCCTCAAGTCGTCATTATAATCTTCCAAAATATAATGCAGCATGTCGGAGTCGGCCTTAGTCATGCCATACTTCGTCTTGCCTTCTCCTATCGTATAGGTGACATCATAGCGTGTCTGCCCTCTCTTGCCATTGACGGTGTTTTTCTCCGGAGCCGGCGTGCGTTCCCATTTGTCGCCCTTTATCAGTGGCTCACTTCCCATGTCAGCCTCCGTAATTCCGTCATTCCCTAATTCCGTAGTTCCATCCTTCCCTGATTCCGTAGATTCTACTTCAGCCTCCGCCTCTGCAGATGGCTGCATGTCGCTGTCAACCGGTGCCTTTTTGTAACCGGTTGAAGCTCCGGCGCTCATGTCATAGAAGTAATCGTTCCCCTCCACGAATGACCCGTCGATAACCACAGGCATAGCCATCACGCCGCCTCGCTCGCCCTCGAAGAACAAAGCCCTCGACATGTCCGTGCCTTCCCACTGCAACTCGTCAAGACCCATCTCCGTGGCTCCGCTGACCAGCGCGTTGAGAGCGTTCACCCTCATGCCGATGTAAGAGCCGTCAGGCAGGCGCAGTATCACTTCGTTATTTTCCGTATAGTTCTTCATACTCGACTTGCCGCCGTCAGCCTTATAGGCATCCCATCTCTCTTTCTGCTTCTCTGCCACACCGGCGAGGAAGTCGCGCAGACCTTTCATGTCCACCCTGGCTTTCCTGCCGTAGTGAGGTATCACCTTCTGCCATGACGGATACCTGTCCTCCTGCAGTACGTCGCCTTTCTCATAGCGGCCTTTAATCTTGTGCGTGGCGACACTCTTGCCATTCTTGCTCTTGTCATAGAGGTTCTTGTCGTATATCAGCACCACACCGTCCGATGCCACACCGTAGCCGCTCTCGTCATGGTACACGCCGTTCATCGACTCCCTTCTCTCATCCTTTGATGCGAACACGTCCACGTTGAACTTGCCCGGCTTGCTCTCCACTGAGATGTCGCCTTGCGCCTTGATGCCGTCATTGAACATCGTGTCTATGTTGCGGATGGTCATCCGTCGGCCCTGCTCCTTGCGTGCAGCATCGCGCAGCGTGCCGTTCTCGCTCTTTACATAGCCGTCCAACTCATCATCCGTCAGACTGCCCAGAGCAGCCAGCAGACGGCTCTCCTTCTCCTTCCATGCCACATATTTCTCTGTGGACATATCCTGAGAATATTCACGCATAGCATCCTTCACCTCGTCCGACAGCTTGACAATATCCTCAGCCTCCGTAGTTGCGTGATTCCCTGACTCCGCAGCTTCTTCCAGCGGCTTCACACTGCTATACTCGGCAAACGGCTTCGTCTTGCGGTGACTGCTCTCTATCCATTTCCTGAACTCCTCCTTGCTTACCGGAGTGATGTTTCCGAGGCCTTTCCATCCTTTGGAGTAGTTCGACAGATAGGCTTTTCGCGCACTCTCCATGTCGGGGAAGCCGTACATCACCTTATGCTCGTCAAACTCACCGTTCTCAGGATTCACCTGGTCAACGACAAACACGTCACCTGTCGTCGGATCATCCGAGAGGAACACGTCTATATGGTCGCCGTCCACGCCCTCGGTGCCTCTGATGTATCCGTAGGTGTTGTTCATCTTTGACGTCCATCTGTTACCCTTGGCATCGGTGCCGCTGCGCTCGCTGCCCTTCGGGTTCTCTATGGTGATGTCGTAGCCGTCTATCCTGACGTGTCCTTTCCTGTAGTTGCCCGCTTCCTTCTGAGCGTCGGTAGGAGAGGTGTCCACTTCCGACTCCGCCTTGGCAATGGCAGCATTTACCTCATCAAAAAGATTGCCGGCAAACTCAGCCTCCGTAGCTCCGTCATTCCCTGATTCCGTAGATCCATCCTTCCGTGATTCCGTAGATCCGTTATTTTCCCCGGCGTTTTCTTGCGCAGTTTCAGAAGTTTCACTAACTTTGCCAGTGGAAACGGTTGACTCACCGTTGGGTTCTGTGGATGTAATGCCGCTCTCCCCATTCACAGAAAGCGAAGAGTCTGTCGGAACGGCATTGTTCGGTTGCTGAGGTTCGGTCTTGGTGACCGTTTCTTTTTTGTTAGAATAGCCTTTTCTGAAGATACCGGCACTGTTTACATTCCAATATGAACCATCACGCGACATCTCAACAAAAAGGGTGTTATCATGTTCATCCTGAACTTGTAGCAGATAAGTCGTATTTCCATTTTCACGACGTTTACCGACGCGTATATTATCTTCGTCATAGTTTTGTGCAACAAACGCGACAAAGTCCTTTACTGAAGCAAATCCAGCATCTCTTATTTGCTTGCCGTGATTTGCTTCAATGTGAGCAAGACCATATCCTTTACCTTCTGCGTCTTGGAATCCCTCGCTTAATCTAATAGGAGCGGGTTGCAGTCCACTGTCCTCACCAATGTAACCGAAATTAATTGTTCCGTCAGATGATTTAATGAATGGATGTCCGTTCTCGTCTACTTCTTCGGCTTGCGCCAAACCACTCTGCTCTCGTCCTGCAGAGCTTCCATCACTTCCTCGTCTGTCATCGGCTGGTATTTCTTTTCCTTCTTCTGTGCCATTCTGCGCAGCAGGTCCGTCCGGCCTGTCTGCTTGCCCTTGAGTTCCCTCAACACCTGCTCCTTCAGCAGCTGGGCCTGTTCCTGTTGTTCCGTTGTCATTTGTATCTGTTTGTGTTATGTTGTTCCTGTAATCGTCAGAGGCGTAGTAAGCATCCTGTGCAGCCAGTTCTGCCTCTATGCTACTGATGTAAGCATCCCATTCCTCCTCGCTCATGCCGAGACGTGATGCAACCTGTTTTGCCAGCCGCTGCTGTTCCTGCCATTCCGCTTCCTGTCGCAGGTTGGCTTCGTGTATGTTGCGCGCCTCTGCTATACGGTGGCTTTGGATGTAGTTGTTGATGTCACTCTGACTCCTGACGTCACCCAGCAGGTTAAGCACTGCAGTCAAACCGGCATTCGCATCCGACTCGTCAAAAGGAATACCCTCTTCACGGGCTGCCGTCAGCAGTTCGTGAGCAAACTCCTCAGGACTCATGCCACCTTTGGCACGAGTGGCAAACAGGAATGGCATCTTCTCCAAATCAGCACGGGAGTAGCCTGTATGCGAACTGACACCCTTCACTATCTTGCCATCCTCTGTCTCATCGTTGAGCATCAGCTTGACACCCTTCTTGCCTTGACTCAGCATCACCGACGCCAGTTCCTCAAGTGTGTGAGGAGCTGTGTCTGACAGCAACTCCATGGCAGCCGTGTCACCGGCAAGATCCCTCTGTGCTTCCTGCATTTCAGCAGACACTTTGTCCTGGCCGGCAAAGAAGTTCATGCCGGTTGTCTTGTCCTGTTCTTTCTTGACGCTCTCCCAGTATTCTTTCTGACGTTGCAGACCATCCATTTCTGCCTGCCATGCCTGTTTCTTTTCCAGATAGTCGTCAATGTCTGTTCCCATCACCGGAGCCTTCTTCTCACGCTTCTCCAGTTCTTTGCTTGCAGCGTCGATGTTGGCTTGCACGAAAGCATCGCCTTCCTCGCGGCTCAGACCTTTCTCCTCATAGATATGTCTGCGTGTCCGCTCCACGGGAGCTGCCATGTAGTCAGGCTTCATCTTACCGTTCACCTTCACCATAGGCATAGCGTCAGCCTCAGTATTATTTTCGCCGTTTCCTAATTCCGTAGATCCTTCCTTCCCTGATTCCGTAGATCCATCCTTCCCTGATTCCGTCATCCCGTCCAACTGCTTACGGGTAAACTGCTGCACCATCTTGCCGTTCACGGCCTTGTCCGTCTGCACGGTTATCAGTCCCATTCTCCGCAGCAGGTCCGTCCGGCCTGTCTGTTTGCCCTTGAGTTCCTTCAGCTTCCGTAACTCCGTCATTCCGTGATTCCCTAAATCCGTACTTCCGCCATTTTCCCCTGTGTTTTCTTGCTCACTTGCGGAAGTTTCACTAACTTTGTCCGCAGATAACTCCTGAATGGTAGGATATTCGCGGAAATTGTGTCCGCGCAGAAGTGCCTCCTGTTCGGGAGTTATATTTTCATCTCATGCTAATAATTTTCTTCGTCTCATCCTTGTCTTTCCCTGATACTTTCTGTAATTTTGCAGACGAAGAAGCACTTACATCATTCGAGTGTGCGGTAAGTCCGTGTCGCCTTTGGCATCCACGCCGTTTGATGCTGTGCTTTTTCTGTTTGTATAGAAGTTCGCAAATTGCTCCATGGCTTTGGAAACTTTGCTACGATGCGGTGGCGCAATTGTTACATGGCTTCGTCGCAAAATCAGCCTCTCTTATTGACGATGGGAGACAGGGGCGACCTTGTTGCGGTTTTCAATTTCGGAGCAACTTTTTTCTTTTGAAACAAAAATTTTTCATGCGTTACACCGTTACAGTGTTACAGTTCCTGCAAAGTCTTTCGCGTACCCTAAAAGGCCTATATATATAAATATACGTATTTATAATATATAGAATTCACTTTTGACATTTTGGGGTTACCTGTTTTCTAACTGTAACACTGTAACGGTGTAACGCATCTTGAATATCAAAAAAAATGCAAACTGCCTGTTCCTGATTTCATTCGGTAGTGTCTTGCATTTTTTCCCACATCTCACTGATATTGTGCTTTTACGATCTCGTAGGAATTGCTGGTCAGTCGGCGCAGCAGGTCGTCGGGGGCGGTTTGGACATCAATGCCGATCCAGTACTTGGGCGACATGTTGAAAGGCTTTACGATGCAGTCGTATTGCGCTTTCAGTTCTTCGATGCGGTCTGCCTGACATTTGAGTGTGATGACACAGAATTTGTCGCAGTCAAAGAACGAGAACATATGGCCGTGGACATAGAATACCAGTACCCCGCTGGCATACTTGAAGGCGGTAAATGGCAGTTTCTCTTCCACGTCGGCACCCAGCGAGAGGCAATATTCGCGATATTCCTCGATGTTCATCAATGTCTTGTTTTTCTTGTTTTCCTCACGGTGTTTCTCCGTAGGCGTATACGAGTCCGTATTTTTCATGCAGTCGCTGCAGGGAGCCGTTGTGCTTCATCTGCCGGATGATGCTGTTTACCAGCTGCAACAGGTCTTCCTGTCCTTTTCGCATCAGTATGCCGATTTCTCCCCGTGTAAATGGTTCTTTTAGCAGGGGTGCTGCGAGCCGGGTGTCAGTCTGCACATAATATGGTGCTTCTGTTATTTCTGTTATCATGATGTCGGCTGCTCCTTCGGCAATGAGTGAGGGGATTTCCTCGTTTTTCGGGTGGACAGTGACGGTGGCATGGGTCAGGTTGTCGTTGGCAAACTTCTCGTTCAGCCCTCCCGGATTCACCATTATGCGCACTCCCGGCTTGTCGACGTCGGCCAGTGATTTATAGCGGCCGGCGTCTTCGGCCCGGCACAGGATGGTTTTCCCGTTGGCCAGATAGCCTTCGCTCATGAGCATCGTCTCGCGGCGGGCATCGGTGATGGTTATCCCTCCGATGGCGAGGTCAAACCTCTGAGGCTCTGCCAGGACGTCGGCGGTCAGTGTCGGCCATGATGTTCCGACAAACTTCGTCTTCACGCCGAGCCGTGCAGCGATTTCGCGTGCCACCTCAATGCCAAATCCCCAGTAGTCACCCTCCGGTTCGCGGAACGACAGCGGTCTGTAGTCGCCCGTCGTGCCGATAATCAGGGTGTCTCTGTCGATAATCCTCCAGGCGGTTCCGTCCAGCGGAACATCGGTGTGGGATGAAAGGATATACACCGACCGCTGGCCGTTTTGCCTTCCAAACAGTATGGCGTTCCTTATGTCGGTTTCTGCAAACAGCCTGGAACTGTCAAAATAATAGCGCCCGTCCTTGCCGTTATACCAGCCGCCCACATATCCGTCGTTTTTCAGGGCATGGCTGACCACCTTGCCGAGCTGGTCACGTCCGTGGCAGTCTTGTGTGGCAGCATAGCTGGCGGCAATGCCGTTTGTCGGCTCTGTCATGGTGCGGATGTCGAGGGTAAACCCTTCGGGGTGGCTCAGGCTGTAGGTCCATACCTTGTCGGCAATGGCCGCTGTCTGTTCCTGCTCGGCAGACTTCTCCTTGGTTGAAGAGCATGAGGTGAGACCCACTGTCCCGTGTATGACGAGGGCGACAGTGAGCAGCAGGGGCGTGGTTATTTTCAGTTTCATGTTTCCGGGTTGAATGTTTTTTTGTCGTGGGTGGAGGCTGTTTGCCGTTGTTCCACAGCGGTGGTTATCAACAGGCAAAGATACAGATTTTTTTTCTTTGTCATTGCGGGGGCGGCCTAAAAATGCCGTAGCCCGTTGGAGGAGATATAGGACAGGGATGCAGATTAAATTTCTCCCCGGGAGATGTTATGTTCACCGATGAAGGATGTATATTCCGCATCGTGAAACATACGTTCGCCGTTGCTGAACATACATTCACCGATGCGGAACATAGTTGCATCGGGCACACCGATAGTCTTGTGTCGCCATGCTGGGCAACCTGTATCCCTGCTGCGCAGGGGATACCGTATTATTCAGTAGGGGGGTGGCTGTGAGGCCTTCTCCCGGTCGTGAGACCGGCTTTTTTCAGATATATACCCTTTATTTCAGGAAGTCCAGTCGCAGTATGCCCATGTTCTGTGTCTGCAGGTATATGCTGCCGTTACGGTAGTCGCTGTCCTCCAGTTCAGAGGGTATGGCTTCCTGCAGGTTGATTTCGTTCTGCATGCGGTGGGTGCCCATGTTCCAGACATAAAGTATGGAGGGCTCCTTGGGGGTGCCTACACCGACGGGGATGAACAGGAGGCCGTCCTTGACGTTCAGTCCCTGCATGATGGGCGAGAAGGGTTTGTTGTAGTAGTCCTCCAGACAGTAGTTCTCCAGGGCATCAGCCTGGGTCAGGATGACGAGGCTGTCCTGCGGTCCGCGATATTCGGGAAGGCGGAAAGTCAGCATCCAGTGTCTGTTGCCGACCCCCTTGTTGCGTACCGTGTTGGTCAGGCATACCAGCAGTCCGTTTTCCTTGTCAATAGCCCAGGTGCTGTTGCCTGTGATGGTCTGAGGCGAAGTGTTGAGGTATATGCGCTGTACCAGTTCGGATTTCATGGCTACAGGGTCCAGCCGTTCCACATAGGCGATGCGGTCCAGGCCGTCGGCTGTTCTTGCGGTATTGGTGCGCGAAACATAGAGCAGCGGCAGCTTGTCCTCCTGCCGGGCCTTGGCGTAGCCGAAATTAGCCGAGTTGCAATGATTGCTCATGCTGTACGAACCCAGTTTCAGGGCGCCTTTGCGCTGCATCTTTTCGCCCTTGAGCGAGTAGACGGTAGCCACGCCGGAGTGCTCAAGGCTGATGAGCCAGTCCTCGTAGAGGGCCATGCCCTGAAAGCCTGTTACGGCCTCAGGCTGAAGGGACCCTATGGGGGTGACCTTCACTCTGTTATCAGAGAAGTCGACGGGTGTTCCGTTGTAGGAGTAGGTTTTCTGTGCCGGCAGCGTCAGCGGCAGCAGTCCTGCCAGCAGGAGGGCGAGTTTCATGTTTGCGGTAGTCATTGTGTTTATGATGATAGGGTTAATGAATCTGTATGCAAAGATAGTCAAATAAATCCCCCTTCCGGCAGGCCTGTTGCCGAATAATGTGCATTTTTTTATGATTTTTTTATTTGCCGGGTTCCCTTTTGGGGCAGGAGCGGGATTTTTTGAAAAAAGTGCTGAAATATTTTGCACCGTATATAAAATGTATTATTTTTGCACCACACTACACAACACTTAAATAACGAGTCAGTATGCAGAAATATTTATTAGTCATTGCAACGGGTTTCCTGATCAATGCCGTTGTCATGGCGGCGCCCTACACCTTGAGTAACAAGAAGGTGGCTGTCACTATTGGTGAAGACGGCTCATTGCTTCATCTGCGCAATGTCCGTACGGGTCATGATTATGCCCAAGGCAGCTATCTGTGGCGTATGTATTACGACAGTCCCGAGGAGAAGGAAATCCAGATTCTGGGTTCAGGACAGAAGCCTGTCGTCTCAAGCCGGGACGGGCGCATTGTAATCAAGTATGCCGGGCTGAACGTGCGTGGCAGGAAGAAGGACTTCAACCTGACGCTCAGCGTTGTGCTTGAGGATGACAAGGTGAGGTTTGAGTCTTCGGTGGCTAACAATGAGCCCCATACGGTGATACGTGAACTCCATTATCCTCTTGTCCACGGCATCAACCTGCCCGAAGACCATTTCCTCTATACCGGCGAGGCTGGGGGGCGGCGTTACGACGACCCGCTGAAGGCTGTCAACCGACTGGCAGAGTCGCCCTACAAGAAGCCTGAGCAGTTTTTCCGCCAGAAGGATGTGAAGTATGGTGCAAAGGTGTATGTCAACTGTTTCGGCCTCTTTGGCAAGGAGCAGGGATTGTATTTCGGCTCACACGATGAAACCTTTCAGGATACCTGGCACGGGTTGCGTGTCTATCGGGACGGCAACGGCGAGTACAGTATTCTGGAATGCGGATTTTTCAAATATCCCCATTGTTTCTGCGGCGAAAACTGGCAGTGCAAGGCTAACGTCATAGCGCCCTACAGCGGCAGCTGGCACGTGGCGTCGGGTATCTACCGCAAGTGGGTGGACACATGGTGGGACCACCGGCCTGCCCCTCAGTGGGTGCGCGAGATGAACAGCTGGCAGAGGGTTATCTTCAAGCACCAGTATGGCGAATATTTCTTCAAGTATCCCGACCTCTTCGGCCGTCTGAAGGACGTGGACAAATCGGTAAACAGCAATGCCGTCTTCTTGTTTGGCTGGTGGGCCGAGGGTATGGACCACGGCAATCCAGACTATTCACCTGATGAGACTCAGGGCGGCGATGCTGCCCTGAAGGATGCCATAGCGAAATATCAGGCCGACGGCAGCCACCTGCTGCTCTACTATAACGGCAAGCTCATTGACCGCGAGAGCCGTTTCTACAAGAGCGGTATGGGGCCCAAGGTGTGTCGTCACGACAATACCGGTTCTGAGATATTGGAGCGTTACAAGTTTACGGGGCAGGGCACCTGGCTCGGCGAGTACGACCAGCGCACCTTTGCCATTGCCACTATGATGGACCCCGACTGGAACAAGGTGTTGATGCAGCTGCAGGACAGGGCCTATGCCTTGGGTGCCCACAGCGTGTTCTATGACCAGCTGGCATACATTGAGCAGGAAAGTACCAACTGGGATACGAGCCGGGAATATCCTGTCCCCGATGTCTACGGCATACGCAAGAGGGTGCAGTGCCTCAAGATGCTGCGCGACCGTTATGCCCGGAAGGCCCCCGACTTCGCACTGGGTGCCGAGGGCTACGTGGACGCTTTGGCACAGTACTGTGACTACTGTCACGGATATCCTGCCAACAGTGTTCCCGAGAGGTTTATGAGGTTCTACAAATACACTTTCCCTGAGGTGGTGTTTACCGACCGCGGCCAAAGGGACGACACTGATGTGCAGTGGCATGTCAACAACACGCTCCTCGACGGTGAGCGTGTGGACATTGAGATATACCGCTGTCGCGACCTGATAGACAAGTGTCCCGTGTATCAGGCCTATTTGGCACAAGTCAATGCCGTGAAGACCAAATACAAGGAGGAATTGCTGACGGGTATCTACAAGGACGAGCTGGGCTTCAGCAACAGCAACGGCGAGGTGGATGCGCGCGCCTACGTCTCCGAGGACGGCAGCAGGACGGCCATTGTGGCAGCCAACCAGCACCGCACGGCCCGTGTGCTGACGACCAGGATAAGCGTGCCCGGCTGCAAACTGCTGGATGCCACCTGTCTCGGCAAGGCCCGTCTCAATGGTACGGAGCTGACCCTCGGCCAGTATGACATAGCTGTATTACTGTTTGGAAAATGATAAGTCTTACAATCAATACATCGGGCAAGATACCCGTCTACAAACAGCTCGTCAGGCAGTTTGAGACGGCAATGCGCACAGGGAAACTCAAGGACGGCGAGCAGGTGACGTCGATGAACAACCTGTCGGCGTCGCTGGGCATCTCCAAGGAAACGGTGAAGAAAGTATACTCCGTCCTGCGCGACAAAGGCCTGCTGGAGGCCCGTCAGGGCAAAGGGTTTTACGTCAGCATTCCGGCAGGGGGCGTCAAGCCGTCGGTGCTGGTTATCTTCGACAAGCTGAGCGCCTACAAGCAGACACTGTTTGACGCCTTTGCCTCGGTCATAGGAGACAAGGCCGAGGTGACCATCCTGCTCCACAACCAGAACGTGGACCTGCTGGAATATTATGTCGACGAATATGTCGGCAAGTACGACTATTATGTCATTACGCCCCATTTTGCCCTCGACGACCCGACCCAGCGGCGTGTGGCCCGCATCATCGCCAGGATACCCAACCGGCAGCTCATCATGGCTGACCACTGGATGAAGAGCGTGAAGGGAAACTACGGCGTCGTATATCAGGACTTCGCCAGCGATGCGCCCCGCGGGCTCGCCAGTGCCGTCAGGAAGATAGCACGCAGGGGGATACTCCACGTCATAACGCTCGAAAACAGCCTTTACGGCGGGCTTATCGAGAAGGTGATAGGCAGCTACTGTCGTAAATATGGTATTGATACGCGGTTTCACAAAAAGATTACCCCCGCGATGATGGTCAAGGGTGCTGTCTACCTCATGCTGAACAGCTCGCTCGACGACGGCCTCATCACCCTGGCGCGCATGGCGCGCGAGAAGCGGATGAAGATAGGCAGGGACATCGGCATCATCTCCTACAACGAGTCGCCCATGAGCGAGATCGTGCTGGGGGGACTGACGACCATATCCACCGACTTTGCCCAGATGGGCAGGCTCGTCGCCCGTATGATACTGGACAAGAAGATGGAGAAAATCAGGTGTGATTTCAAGATGACGCGCAGGGCGTCGTTCTGACAACGAAAAAAACAAGACAATGGAAAAGCGTTTTTACAAATGGGAAGTGCTGGGCTTGCTGTGGATGGCCTACCTGCTCAACCAAGGAGACAGACAGGTGTTCAACACCGTGCTGCCCGCCATAAGGGATGCCTTGAACCTGACGGATACGTCCGTTGGGCTGATAGCTACGGTGTTTAACCTGTTCTACGCCCTGATGGTGCCTGTAGGGGGATGGGCCGGCGACAGGTTCAGCCGTAAGTGGGTGACTACCGTCAGTATCATTTTCTGGAGCGTGGCGACGATGTTCACCGGACTGGCCACCAGTTTTGTATGGCTCATTATCCTGCGTTCGGTGGCTACGGGCGGTGGAGAGGCCTTTTTCGGTCCCGCCAATTACTCCTTGCTGGGACAGTATCATACCGATACGCGTGCCCGTGCAATGTCTATCCACCAGACGGCCTATTACATCGGAGTCATCCTGGCTGGATGGCTTGCAGGATGGATAGCCGACAGGTTGGGATGGCAGTATTCGTTTATCATTTTCGGCGGAGCCGGCATCGTCTGGGGAGCAGTCATGGCCATACGCCTTAAGGACAAGAAAGAAGAGGGTACAGCCCAGCCTCGGAGAGAGAGAGAGGGTATAGGCTTCTTTGACGGTTTCAAGACCGTCTTCACGACACCTACGGCATTGGTGATGACGCTGGGATTCAGTGCGCTCATATTCGTGATAACCGGTTATATGACCTGGGTGCCGGCCTATCTGCAGGAGGAGTTCGGCCAAAGTCAGGCGGCAGCCGGTTTCAGTTCGATGTTTTATACCTATGTGGCGGCATTTATAGGCGTCCTTATAGCTGGGAGCCTGTCCGACAGGCTGGCCCTGCGGTTCCGGGGCTCGCGTATGGTGCTTCAGGGTGCAGGTCTTCTAGGCGGAGCGGTGTTCCTGTTCTTTATGGGCGGTAAGTCTTCGCTGGGATGGCTGTATGTCATGTTCGCCGGATGGGGTTTCTTCCGGGCATTCTTTGACGCCAATACCTATGCCGTGCTCTACGACGTGACACCTTCGCGCCTTCACGCATCCTGTTCCAGTGCGATGATAACGACGGGTTTTGCCGTCGGGGCCCTGGCTCCCGTCGTGCTCGGCGCATTGAAGCAGACTATGGGGTCGTTGTCAGCCGCATTCCCCGTACTGGCCTTGATATGGGCAGTCGCAGGTGGGATGGTGCTGATAGTAGCTTTGACCTGTTATAAAAATGATTGCAACAAAATTCATAAATAATGAAAACAACCGATAAAAAAAGAAAGGCGAGGGTAGGATTGCTGCTGATTGCCTCGCCGAGATTCAAGAACCTGACAGCTCCGCTTCGCGGCAGCTACCACGAACGCAAACTGAAGGCCGTTGAGGACATCAAGGCTTCAATGGATTTTATGGATATCGTATGGCCTGGTATCGTTTATGAAAGAGAGGATGCCGAACAGGCCATGAGGCTCTTCTATGCCGAAAAGGTGGATTTTGTCTATGCCGAATTCCTGTCTTGGAGTGAAGACTTTGCATGGATACGTTTCCTGCGCGACTGTCCGGAGATGCCTGTCTTGTTCTGCAATGTGGCTAAGCCAAAGATGTCTTTCGAGACTACGCTTGATGACGATGACTTCATTGACTATCTCTGTGCTGGTACCCTGGTAGGGTCACTGGAGGGCTCAGGCTCGGTGAAGAGAACGGGGCGCAGGCTTGTCACCACCGTTATGGGTACGCGTGAGCAGATAACAGAGAAGGTCAGGATCTTTGCTGCTGCTGCCAGGACGAGGGCAATATTGCGCTCATCCAACGTAGGGCTTATGGCTAATATGAACGAAGCCATGTGGAGTACTTATATTGACAACTATGATCTGTTTACCAAGATTGGTCCCGAGATTCACTACCTGCCCTACAGCGACTACGGGACGGAAATAGAAAACCTGACCGACGGCGAGGTGAAAGACTATGCTGACAGCCTTACCGCCAGATACAGGATGGCCGATGATGTAGATGAGGCTAAATTCATAGGATGTGTCAAGGCAACATTGGGCATCAGGAAACTGGCTGAAAAAAATGATATTGACTGCTATGTCTATAACGACATTGACCAGGCTACCTTTCGCATTGCCGGTTGCCGTGCAGGATTCTATCCTCAGTGGTTTAACGACAACGTGTCGGTACTGGTGCCGGAGGCCGATATCGGTGCCGGCCTGATAACCTATATGCTCAAACTGTTGAGTGGCAGACACGTTAATTTCGTTGAGCCGTTCCATATAGAGGATGACTTCGGCACGTTTGCCGGAGGTCATGCCGGACCTAACGACCATAATGACGAAAACTGGCAGCAGAATGTCATCATAGCGCGCGACGTGCGCTTTGCCAAGACCAATTGGAAGTATGCCGGTGCACCGTTTGCGTGGTACCGCTTCAGCCCGGGTATGAAGACCGTGGCCGGATTGTATGAAGAGGCTGGCAGATATAAGCTGATTACGTTTATGGCGGAAAGCCTTCCGGGTAAGCACTTGCTGGCAACTTACAGCCATACGATATTCAGACCTGTAGTTCCTGTCAAGAGTCTGTTTGAGCAGATTCTGAACATCGGCGCTACTCAGCATTATGCTATCGTGGACGGTGATTATCGTGCCGAGTTGGAAATGCTGGCTGGGATGATGGATTTTGATTTCTATAACATTGAAAAATAGTTTGACATTATGAGTTTTATGTATAATCCGTTTCCGTTTGACGACCCACGTCCTGTGAATCGTCCGGAACTGTGTGAAAAGACTGTTGAAGCCATTGTCGGCGGCGGAACGCCTGCCGTGGCTAAAAGATTTGTTAACAATATCGCCCCATTGGCCGGCGGCAAGGGACTGACCGTCGGTCTGGACGGCTATACTACTGTCAGCTGGACGGGATTTCTAAACTTGGTAGCCCGTGAACTGGAAACAAGGGGCATCCCCTATGAAATTATTGATGGTAACAGAATGACCTTCAAAGACGGTGCTGAGATTGATGCCATGATTGACCCTATGCTGGAATGGGACACTCGCAAAGACCCCACGCTGCTGTTTGGCAAGATATACAAGGGCGGCTATCAGGGTATGCTTGACAGCGCAAAGACTGTCGGCTTCAGGACGTATGTTGAAAATGCCAGAAAGATGGCCGGCAAGGTGACACTGGTGTATGGGTACGGCACTCTGATACCCGAATTGCGTGACTTGTACGATGTGAAATGCTTCTTTGACGTGACGCCAAAGACTTCTATCCTGCGCATCCGCAGGGGTGAGTATGCCAACATCGGCAAGGAGCGTCCGGGAATGATTAACCGTATCATCAGGCGCTGCTACTACTGTGACTTCGAGATGGCTGTGCAGAACCGCAGGGAACTGCTGCAGAGCGATGTCCTGGATTATTTTTTCCTCTCGGATGACCCCTATGGGCTCCAGATGATGCCTTTCAGTGCTTTCAGGGATATCTGTGCCCAACTGGTGAAATATCCCTTCCGCGCCAAACCGTGTTATATAGAAGGAGTATGGGGCGGTACCTATATGAAGAAACACCGTCGACTGCCCAAGGAGATGAGAAATGCCGCATGGGTATTTGACTTTATTCCTATGGAGGTGAGTGTGGTGGTGGAAGCCGGTGACAAGAAACTCGACATCAACTTCTGCACCTTTGTGCACACCGAGGGCGACAACCTGATGAGCAAGGACTGCGTGAACAAATTCCACGGGTATTTCCCTATCCGTTTCAACTATGACGACAGCTATCACTCTACAGGCAACATGAGTATACAGTGTCACTCGGGGGCTCAATACAACATTGAACATTACAACGAGTTCGGCCGGCAGGATGAAAGTTACTATGTCTGTGTGACCGGACACGAGGCCAAGACGTTCATCGGATTTCGCGACGATGCCGATATTCCCCAATTCTTCAAGGATATTGAGGCTGCCGACACGCAGAAACAACCGGTCGACTATATGAAATATGTCAGTTACGAGGAGTCGAAGCCGGGGCTGCAAGTCATGTTGCCTGCAGGCACTATTCACTCCAGCGGACGTAATCAGGTGATATTGGAGATCGGCTCGCTGACGGTGGGGTCGTATACTTATAAGATGTATGACTATCTGAGGTTGGACTTTGACGGCAAGCAACGGCCCATTCACACCCAACTGGGTGAACTGACTGTCAATCAGGAGCGCCGCACTTCGGCTATCCATGACCCCAAAGACAAGAACTATATTGTTCAGCAGCCTCGTCTGGCTGACAAAGGCGACGGCTGGGAGGAATATATCCTGGGTGAAAGTCCGCTGCTGTATTTCTCTCTGAGGAGGCTTGAATTTGAGAAACAGTGTCGCCAGGATACCTGCGGTGAGCGGTTCCACGTGCTGGCGCTCGTAGATGGTGAGGCCGTGAGAGTGCGTAGCGAGGAGCATCCGGAGCGCTATTTTGACATGGAATATCTGGATATAGTCTGTGTGCCTGCCGATATGGGGCGCTATGTGATAGAGAATCTGGGTGTGGAACCCATACGTGTCCACAAGACGATGCTTCGCGATGGCTATCAGAACGACCCTGCTTGATGTAGGCGGAACGTTTATCAAGTGCGCCGATGGTCGCAGCATCTCCGTCAACTCCAACGGCTCCAGGGAGGAAATTGCTTCCTCCCTGCGACTTGCCGTCGGTGAAGCCGATGCCGTTGCTGCAGCTGTTCCGGGCCCCTTTGACTATGAGCACGGCGTCTTCTTGATGAAGCATAAATTCAGTGCCGTCTATGGCGAGCGGTTTGCCGACCTGTGTGGCAAGCCCGATACGCCCATGCGTTTTATCCATGATGTCAATTGTATGCTCCTCGGTGAGACGGCGGAGGGAAACGGCAGGGGCTACAGCCGTGTGGCTCTGGTGACGCTGGGCACAGGACTGGGCTTCTCCATGAGTATCGAGGGCAGGATTCTCAAGTCGCCGGCCGGGTCCCCGTTGGTGTCAATCTACAGCCTGCCTTACCGTGACGGTGTGCTGGAGGATTATGCCTCCAAGCGCGGGTTCCTCCGTGCCTATGGCTGCAGCGATATTACCGTGAAGGAAATAGCCGGGAGGGCGCTCAATGGTGACTGCCAAGCCCGCAAGACTTTTGACGACGTGGGGCGGCTCATTGCCGGAGCGATAGCTCCGATACTGGAGGAGTATGCCATAGAGGCCTTGCTCTTTGGCGGACAGATATCGCGCTCTTTTGCCTTGATGGCCGAGTCCGTGGAGTGCGGCCTGAAAAACATTTCTTCGCTGAAGTTTGTGGGGCCTGTCAGTGATATCGACAACGCTACGTTCAAAGGATTAAAACATCTGGCTGATGATATCATTGCAAAACGGTAGTCTTACAGTACTCGTCAGCCATCCGGGGGAATACTACAGGGCGACCCGTTTTGACTGGGCAGGAGTATTCCGCCGTATTGAAAAGGCAGGATATGTCTATGCCGATGAATGGTTTGCTGCCTACAACCCCTTGACCCATGATGCGGTCTGCGGACCGTCGGAAGAGTTCGTGACGGTGGATTTTGAACATGTCGGAGTGGGTAGCCTGTTTGTCAAGCCCGGTGTGGGACTGCTGCGTCGTCCCGATGATGCTCCTTACGACTGGTTCCGGCTGTATGAGATTGCTGACATGGGGAAATGGTCGGTCAAGGCTACTCCGAGCCAAGTTGTTTTCCGTCAGGAACTGCAAGGCTGGTATGAGTATGAAAAGCAGATAACCCTGACAGATTCTTCGGCATTCACTATAGGCCATCGGTTGAAATGGCTTCATGAAACGCCCCTCCGGGGATACAATTATAACCACAATTTCTTCACCTTTAACGGTACTCCTGTCGGACAGGGCCGACAGATAGACTTCCTCTTTTCTCCGTCAGGTCATTGGCGGGAACAGTATGAAAACGTGGGCTTTGAAGGACGTGGCATACGTTTCAGGGCTCCGATAAGTGAGGGCAGGAGCGTCTACTGTGGTGATGTTCACCATGAAGGTGATGCTACCTCCTACGATGTAACCCTGCGGGAGGGAACCCGCAGGGTGAGAGCTGTAAGCGATGCCAGTCTGTCTCATTATGTCTTTTGGGCTAACCCTCATGTGGCATGTGCGGAACCCTATATCCCCATTGAACTGAATCGGGGAGAAACAAAGTCGTGGCAGATAAAATATAGTCTGGAATAGCCTCGGTGCACGGGCAAGGTAAGAATTAATACCAAATTAATTCCACTCTCTGAGGTTGCATCGGGATTCTACACGTTCTTCCAGTTCATCGGGAAGGTTATAGAAGAAGTCCATGCCCGTGATGTCTTCAATCTCGTCCACTGTGCGTTTTGCATATTCCATGGTCTGACGGTCTCTGTTGTTGGTGTAGTAGAAGCCAATTGCTTTTTCATGTCCTTTTCTCAGTGACAGGATGACCTTGAAGAAGGCATCGGGAATGCGTACCTTGATATTTCGTCCTAAAGTCTTTGGAGGCAGGTTCTCATGATAGACCGGCCCGCAGCAGATATATACCATGCCTTCACGCTGTGCCCATCGCCTCGTGGCGCTTTCAACATGTTCCCACCATGTTTGGTTCAATTCCTTGATTTGCGGACAGATGTTGGTCATGTAGAAACAGTCTGATTGTGCCTGACGGTCATATCTGACATCACCCGATGGACACATGTGGCCTCTGTCGTAGACAGGGTTGTCATAGGCATATTTGTCTATTCTGTCTTTGGAGGGGATATTCTCGTCACTGCGGAAATCGTTGCGCCGTGGATAGCGCTTGATAAGTTTGTCGGGTGTCAGTGTCCATGCCACCCATCTGGGGTTATGCTTGCTGATGTCGTAGGACAGAGTGTGGCCTGCGTGGGCTATCAGCAGCTCCTGAGGGGCAGTGGCGGGAATCTCTATCTGGCGAGTGTCTGCTTTGCGGTTGCCGCTGTTCCAGGATGCCGCAAGGGTATTCTGTTTTTTTTCTTGAGAAGCAGGGCTGTTTTTGTTGAACAGCTTGCATGAACCTGCAAAAAACAGAAGCAGGAAAAAGGAGATGACTGCTTTCATGTTGTTTCTTATTTCCTCTGTCCTATGTCTTAGCAGCCGCTGCCGTCGATATTACACGAGGGCGCACCTGTTTCGGGCATCGGTTCCAGTCCGGCATCCTTTGACGAGAGGGTTACGGTGCCGTCTTCAAGGATGTAGCATGGAACGCCGATGTCGCCTTCTTTCTTCGCCTCGACAAAAGCAGGGTGGCTGTCGCGCAGGTCAAGGAACTTCTTGAGATTCATTACATGGGCAGATATGTCGATGACGTGGAAACGGGAATTGTCTTTAACTTGTTGCTCAACGTATTCGCAATACGGACAAGTTTTCATGACGTACATTGTAATCATGGGCGGAATAGGGGATGAATGTGTCAGTGGCTCTGATTGATAAATTGTATGATTTGTTCGGCAATGGCCTCCATGCCTTCAATGTTGGGGTGGCCTGACTGTTTGCCTATCTTTTTCAACTGCAGGAAATAGATGTCGTAGTGGCGGCATATTTCCTGCATGCCGACATAGAATTCTTTTTTCAGCTCGCTGTTGGACAGAAAGATAATCTTTGTTCCCGGATTCCACTTCTTCAGGTAGTCAAACATATGGCATGCAGCGGGAAACGTCTGGTAGAGGTCAGTGGTAGTCCATGCTTCATATTTGGGTTCTCCCAGAGGGGAGTTTGCCCAACTGTCGTTGGTGCCGCCGAAGACGAAGATGACCTGAGGCTTGGTGCGCAGCACTGTCTGTTGCCCCATATCCTTCTTCATGCGTGTGATGAAGGAACTGTGGGTGGCGTCGGCACCATTGTACCCTGTGTTGCAGATGGTGGAGCCGCTGTAGCTGCTGTTGGTCAGCAGCGTGCAGCCGGTCTTGTCGCACAGTTTCCACCACCAGGTATCTTCTACCTGATGGACATCGGTCTTGGCAGAGGTGGGATTGTACCATACGGCATAGCCCTCTGGTATCCAGCCGATAAAGGTGGAGTAGGAGTCGCCGAGGATGGAAATGTTTTTCCCCTCAAGCCAGGGACATAGGGAGGGGGTCGTCAGTTTTGTTTTTGCACTACCTGCCATGCAGAGCATGGCGAAAGTAAATAAGAGCAGTTTGTTCATGTGATTGTTCTGTTGTATTTGGGACTTGGAGTACAAAAGTACAAATTAAACCCTTTGGTTGAATGGGAAAACCATAAAAAACATCAGGCAAGCGGACTTAAATTGTTGCCCGCAGGCAGAGAGTTTATGTTTAGTATCGGGGAACGTATGTTTCCCGTCGGTGAACGTATGTTTGGCGATGCGGAATGTATGTTCATCATCGTGAAACATAAACAATATCGCCATATTGTATCATTTCTGTCCCTGTAGTATGCCAATTCCCTCGGTGCATCTTGGTTCCGCCTTGCTGGTTTCGTGTTAAATAAAAAATGATTTCTCCCCATACGCATCTTTTTGTCAAATAATAGTATCTTTGTAGTCAGATATGTAAATGAGTTTTAACGATATGAAAAAGTTATTTCTTGCACTAATGATGACGGCCATGGTAGCCGGAGCGGGAGCACAGACTCCTAAGAATGTTAAGTATAAGTTTACGGAGGCTAACGACCTGACCATGATAGGCCGTTTGTTCAACAACAATCCTTGTCCTTACCACCGTGTTGACACAGTAAAGTATAAGGGCTTTACCCCGAAGGAGAACCTTCAGGTGAGAGAGTCAAGCGGTATGGCCTGTGTGTTCAAGACAAACTCCACGACGGTTTCAGTAAAGACAGAATATGGCTATCCGGAATTTCCGACCAATACCAACGGACAGTCAGCCCGTGGATATGACCTCTATATCAAGAAGGACGGCAAATGGCTGTTTGCTGCCTCTGGAGTGGTTTCAGCCCAGAGCCGTACAGACAACAAACTGAGTTCCAACTGTGTATTGATAACTGATATGGATAAGTCAGAGAAGGAATGTCTGTTGTATTTCCCGCTTTACAGCGAAGTCAAGTCGGTTAAGGTGGGCGTAGAAGAAGGTGCCCAGATTCAAGCTATCCCCACACCTTTCCGCCACAGGGTGGCAATCTTTGGCTCCAGCTATACGCACGGTTCCAGCACCTCACGCTGCGGCATGGCCTATCCCGCCCAGTTTACCCGCAGTACGGGTATCCAGTTGCTGAGTCTGGGTTGTAGCGGCAACTGCAAGCTGCAGCAGTATTTCTGCGATGTGTTGTGCGACGTAGATGCCGAGGCGTTCATATTTGACTCCTTCTCCAATCCGCCGGCAGAGATGATCAAGGAACGTCTGTTCCCCTTCATTGAAAAACTGCAGAAAGCCCATCCCGGAAAACCGCTCATCTTCCAGCAGACAATACGCCGCGAAAGCCGTAATTTCAGTTTAAGCAGGGAGGCGTATGAGCAGGCTAAGCAGGATATGGCCGAGAAGATGATGTATGAGGCTGTAAAGAAATATAAGGATGTATATTTCATTCGTCCCAATGCTACGGGTATCACCAATGAGTTGTCTGTCGACGGTGTTCATCCAGACAATTACGGCTATACCATGTGGGAGAAGAGTGTGGAGAACGACATCGTCCAGATACTGAGAAAGTACGGCATACAGTAACCGTGCGGGTATTTACAATCCGTGGAATCCCGAAAGGCGCGCAATAATCAGGGGGCCTTTCGGGATTCTTTTTGTTTTTTGGTAGAGTGAAGAAGATATGGTAAACTGAAAATAATTAATAAATTAGTTGCAGATATAAGAACAATTCATAAATTTGTATCCGTATTATTAACCTTTAAAAATAAGTGATTTATGAAAAAATGTTTTTTAACTATTACCTGTGCCATGTTCGTCATGGGATGTATGATGTCGTGTGGCAGCAAAGATTCATCAGAAGCGCAGAAGGAAGCAGGACAGCCTGCCGTGACAGAAGAAGTTGTTGAAGAAGAGGGCACGCCCGACAGCCGTGCGGCGTTGGCTGATGCCGAAGCTATGTGTAAATGGTTGGGTGATCTCAACGAGAAATTCAAGGCAGGGAAGCTGAGCGACGAGGAAAGAACCAGGGCTTTGTCTGACCTGATAGAAATGAGCAACGACTGGAACAAGAAGTACAAGAAACTCAAGGAGCAGGACTATACCCCTGCCCAGTGGAGCCGCCTGCAGGAGATAGAGGCAAAAGTCAAAGAACTCATGTGGGATTGAGCCGTTGCGGGATAAAGGCCTGAAACGAAGAAAAGGAGTCTTCTCGGATGTGTGTGACATCGCGGAGAAGACTCCTTTTATAATATGAAGGTAGCAGTTGCCCTACTTGCAGCTCTGTTTGTTGAAGGCTATGCGTGCCTTGAGTTCCCAGGTGCGGATGCGGTCCTTGTAGAGATTGTTGGCATTCATCTTGACAATGTCGCAGTTGGCGTCAGAGTTGTCATCCCAGCGGCGGCAGTTGTAGATGACGTCATAGATGCGCCCTATCTGATATTCACGGCTGATACGGAGCCCTACGGCATAGTCTTCACCATATTTGGTGGTCGGAAAATTAAAAGTGCGCAACAGAGGGACATAAAAACCGCGCGGTGCACCGAGACCATTGACCCTGAGGGCATTGTTGCGTCCGTTATCAGGAGTCCATTCCTTATGGTCAATGATACCAGGAGGAATAGTCTCCATGTGGAAGTTAGTCATACGGTATGTACCGACAACCATGGCGCAGTTCTGCTCATAGAAGGCTTCAACGAATTTCTGTATGGTGTTTTCGTCAGAATAAACATCGTCGGAGTCCAGTTGAAGGGCAAATTTGCCGCATTGGGGATGGTGTATGGCAACATTCCAGTTGCCTCCGATGGCGTGGTAGCTCTTGTCCTGGGCAATGTATAGTAATTTGGGATTGTCGGTAAAGCGCTTGATGACCTCAACGGTACCGTCAGTGGAATTGTCGTCTACGACAATGACGTTGTATCTGAAGCTTGTCTTCTGGTTGAGGGCCGATTGAATGGCATCGCCGATAGTCTTGACGCGGTTCTTGCAGGGAATAATGACGGAGGCTTCATATTCAAAGTCGCCATTGCTGAATTCAATGTGCTTGAAAGAGGGTTTCAAGTAGCCGCCGATGTCTTGAAGATGACGGGTACAGATTTGTTCCATTTCAATCTGTACGGCCCTGTTCTTGGGGTCAACGTAGTCAAAGATTTTTTCACCCGACTTGCGTGTGTCAGTCTCTATCTCATAATAGAGGTATTCGTTGATATGCTCCAGGGAACCCTGTTGGGAAACTTTCAGACGCAGGTCGTAGAGCGCGCCAAACTGATAGTCAACGTCCATTCGTCCGGCAGCCTGCTTGACGGCGTCAGTCCTGTAGAGCAATACGGAGCCGAAGTCAAAGTCGTCGCGGAGTGCTCCCAACTGGTAGTCGATGACGGGAGCCTCCGTCAGGGAACCGTCGGTTTGGTTGAAATGGTCCGCATAGACGAGTGAAGCGTGCGTGTCGTCGGCAATAGCGAGCATACGCTCTACGGCAAACAGGACAAAACTGAGCTGGGATGATTTAGTATATATCAGGGTAAAGTCTGTATGGCTTGCAGAGGCAATCTGGCGTATACAGTCTGTGCTTTTGGGTGATGGAGTTTCAATGGTCTTGCAGCCGAGGATGTCTCCGTCTGGGGAATCGGGCGTCTTCAGAAGATAGATTTCGGCGACCTCGTCCTCTCTTTGCAAATTCTCAACGGTGACTTTGGCCTGAGTGAAATTCTGAAAAGGAATAAAACAGGTGATACGTTTCATAATATGTACAATACTTTTATTTTTTTGTTCTAAAAAGGGAATCAGATATAGTTTTGCCTGATGTCATCAAGGCTGACTATTCTGTTTACGATGGCATAGATGGTGAGCCCTGCCGTAGAATGGATGTTGAGTTTTCGGCAAATATTCTTGCGGTGTGTAATGACCGTATTGACCGAAATATAGAGCTTACCTGCAATCTCCTTGTTCGTCAACCCCTGCACGATGCAGCATACCAGTTCTTTTTCCCTGTCGGAAAGTTCCTCGGCTTCGGGAACTTTCTTCTTTACGCTGGCATTATTGTCAATGACAGCAATTTTCTTTTCCAACAGCTGTACAGCAGGGACGAACAATACGTCTTCCAGCTCACAATGGGCCTTCATAGTGTCGCCTAACCGGAATATCTGTTCAAGAACACTGTAGATGTGTTCCTGATGGGTTGGCTCGGGTGATGTGTAGTATTTTATGACAATATTTCGGAGTTCGGTCAGTTTCTGGTCCATGCCCTCGTGGCTCTTTGTAAAATCGGAAATCCTGAATAAGGGGTTGTGCTGACCATTGAGAAGTTGGCCGACATAGGGAAATACTTTAGTGTTTTCCAACTTGGTATGGTGCTTTACGGCATCAGTATATTCGTCATAGAATTTAATGATGAGGAAGGCAACCTTATTGGTCTCAGAGCAGTTGATGGCTTCAATAAGCAAGCGCCGTACATAAGGAAGAAGAAAATTGTGGAAGTAATGGTGGCAACGGATAAGGTAGTCCATCAGTGCTTCTACAGAAACCTTATCGATATAATAGCCGACAATATCCTTGCCCTGTTTGGTGTAGTTGGCCAAAGCCAAAAAAGTGACAGGGTCAACTTTGTTGCTGGCACAGACTTCTTGGACGGTTTTTTCGCCAAATCCTAAGGGAAGGCCCATGCGGCTCATGATTTGGAGAATGCGGTTGTCATCCTGAATGACATCATACATCTTGTCGGTTGTATGATATAATATAGGCATTACTGATAATTATATAGTTATGCAAAGGTAGTAAAAAATCACTAATGCTGAAGATGAAAGCGGGAAAAGATGTGCTTATTTAATTGGGGGTATGAGACTTTCGGTGCGTAGAGGTAAGTTTGGACAGCATTTCTCTGTCAAAGCGGAAGTCTGCTTGAATGACTTCCAGATATTGTGAAGCGGAGATGATCTTCAGGATTTTCTTTTGGTATTGCAGTTCAATCTTCAGATTATCTTCTTTCAATTCGTTAATCTGTTTGATGATAGAATTGGCCAAGGCAATGTTTGACTTGTAGTTTTCATTGCAACGGAGTTCTTTGATCTTTCTGTCATTGGTACGCTGAAGCCTCCGCTGAGTTTGAAGCAGTGCGATGACTTTTTCTGCTTTTTCCTGACTGAGTTGAGTCTTTTGGATGATGAATTCTTTTTTCTGCTGTTCGTATTTTTCAGGCGAGAACTTGTTGAAAGGGTCATGGGTATGCATATTGCGTACTCCGTTTTCGGACTGATGTCTCATTCTCAATGAGGTTTGGCCGTAAGAATATACGGTACTGATTATGAGGACAAGCAGAATAGAAAAGAGACGGGTTTTCATGGGAATATTATGCTATTGTTTGTTTTCTGAAAGATAAGTGTAGATGTCGTTGGACTCAATGCGGGCATAGTCGCAAAAGGCCTCCAAGGTTTCGTTCGATACTGCTTCGGAGTTCGATGCGGATATGTTGTTGGCTGGATGTCGGGAATGGCTATGGTAGATGCCAACACCTAAGATCAAGCCCGAAAAAACGGCTGCAATAGAAATGATAGGACGGAGATATGTGGTGTAAAAACGGTTCTGTATGGCAGGAGTCTTAGCAGTTTTTTCGTGTATCTCTGGTATGGAGGACATGATATTGGCTGTTAAGTTGTCAAAATATCCATCAGGTACTTTGAAAGGGTTTTTTGTGGATGCGTTGATTTTAGCCAAATCCGGATGTTTCATTGTATTTGATATCTCTCTGTAGCAAAGTTACAAAAATATATTGATAGAAAGGAAATTTGATATAGAAAACAATATTGGGGAAGGTTGCTGTGATTGAAATTTTGACAGGATACTGTCCTTATATAAAAAAAAGAGTCGTTTTTCAAAGCGACTCCGTTGTAATAAGTAGGGATGTATGTAATGACTTTATGTCATAGTGGCAGTCTTACTGCCATGGCTGTTATGTTGGGTTGTCTTTCTTGTTTGGATGTACCATGATTTTATGCAGCATTTCTCTGTCAAATTGGAAATCAGCTCGGATCAGGTGCAAATATTTACTAGAAGAGATTGTCTTCAGCATCTTGGTTTGGTAATCTTGCTCGATTTTCAGGTTGTTGTTTTTCAGATTGGAGATATCCTTAATGATTTTCATGACCTGATTGTTGTCTAAGTTTTCTGTAGGCAATTGGCGCAACTCTCTGATTTTTTTATCGTTTTCGCGTTGCAGCTTTTTCTGTTCCATTAATAGGGGCAGGATGGTATTGGCTTCAGCTGGAGTGAGCTGTACTTCTTTGATGAGAAATTCCTGTTTCTGCTGTTCATATTTCTGAGGTGAAAAATTCTTGTGCAGTCCGTGAAATTTATCCTTGTGGTCTTGGCAGTTCTGTGCATTATTGCCGTTGGCATCGGTCTGCCCGAATGCATATGCCACAGAAAGGGTGAAAGCGAGGAAAAGTAATCTTAATTTATGTGTCATATTGGTTCTGGGAGGGGATTATTTGTTTTCTGACAGATATGTATAGATGTCATTCTGGTCTATGCGTGCATAGTCGCAGAAGTCGTTGAGCATTTTGTCTGACTCCAGGACGCTGATGTTGCGTGCCTGCAGTTGTTGTGCCTTGTTTAAATGCTGTTGTCTTTGATATATGCCGATGGTAAAAAGTATTCCGCAGAATGCTGCGGCCAAATAGAGTGCCGGTCGAATGTGCTTGTTGTAAAGAAAACTATGTCTGGGTGTGGTTAAATTGGCTTGGTAATCAATATCGGGCAGGGAGGCCATAATTTCTTTTTTTAGGTCATCCCAGTAGCCGTCTGGCAGTTTGAATGGATTCTTTTTAAGGTCTGTGTTTTCTTCTAGGTTCATCGTGTTACATTTTTATGGTGCCGTGTCAAAGCAGACAGTGGAGGTTAATATTTTATCTGAATATAGGCTTTAATTTTTTCTGTGGCAATATGGAAGGAGGATTTTACCGCTCCGACAGAAATGTTCAATATTTCGCTGATATCTTCATATTTCATGTCTTCAAAATACCTCATGTTAAAAATCAGACGTTGTTTCTCAGGAAGCGACAGGATGGCTTTTTGCAATACGATGGCAGTGCCTTCGCCGTCAAAGTAGGGATCGCTTTCCAGATAATTGGTGAAGTCCATGTCTAAATGGTCAATAGTGATGAGTTCCTGCCGATGGTTTAGGAGGTTTAAAGCTCCGTTGATTGCAATCTTGAAGAGCCATGTCGACAACTTTGAGTCTGCCCTGAACTGATGCAGGTTCATCCATGCCTGGACAAATGTATCTTGAAGAATGTCGTTTGTGTCTTCATGCGATATGACCATGCGCCTGATAAGCCAGTATAGCCTAGAGCTATACATCTCTACCAATTCCTCAAATGCTTCCCGCCGAGTGGCAGGATCTTTTAATAATGGTATTAAAACCTTGTCGTCCCTATGTCGCATTTTCTATTAGATAATAAAAATGCGATAAAGTTTAAAAGAAATTATGATAAAATTTGTTAAAAAATGGAATCGTACCCGTATATGTCCGAATAGAAAGCAATATCTCCTGTTTCAGGTTGTGGATAGCAGGTAAAATATATGATGTAGAGATGAATACTCTTTTCAAAAAAGCAGGTTTTTAGTGGAACAAAGTGCTTGTTCTCCAGCAATTCTTCGTCTGTATACTCAACGGATTTTTTTATTCTGTCTATGTAAGCCTCATCTTTGCCGCCAAACAGAAAGCGTGCCAGCTGGAATGGCTTTTCCAGCCTGACACATCCGTGGCTTACTCCGCGATAACTGCGCAGGAATGCTCCTTTGTTGTTTGTGTCATGCAGATAGATGGCAAAGTTGTTGGGAAATCTGAATATCATCCTGCCGAGGGAGTTGTCACTGCCTTTGTCTTGTCTGATGCGATACCTGCCAGTGAGCATCATTGCATCGTCAACGTCCATTGGGGATATGAAATCTCCTGTTTCCTTGTCAATGATTTTGTATCGGTTTCTGTTGAAGTAATCGGAGTCTTTCATGTGAAGTGGAACAATTTCCTTGCGAATAATACTTTGTGGGATTATCCAGTATGGGTTTAGTTCCAGATGGCTCAGTTTGCTTGTCAAAAGGGGCGTCTTGTGCTTTCTGCTTCCGAAGCAGATTTTCATCTTGCACGAAGAGTCTCCCTTGATGTCATAGGCATACAGTTGTTGTGACGGAATGTTTATGATGATTCTGACATCTTCTTTCTCTGTTTGGGGTATGCGCCAGCGGGCCCGTTCTATGTTGACGGCAAGTGTACGGATTTGAGCCGGTGTGTTGTCCTGAGTGTTGAGTCTGTTCACGAGTTTGTGATAAATCTCGCTTGTTGGCTGTATGCTGGCAAGAAAAGCGTTTGTATTGCCTATTGTGACACTGCTTAATGCCTTGTGGATGAAATTTTTGTCAGGGGTTCCTGAAGGGATGTCGTATAGCAGTTTGAAGGGTGATTTGACGTCGTTGTCTTCTGTGTGTTCAATTTTGTTGAAGCGTTGGTGTGGATTGATGAATCCGAACCGTTGACCGCAGCTGTAGCGGAGGAATCCTTTTGTCAGGTAGTATTCCAATGTTGCACATGTCTTGCTGATGGTATGTACTTTGTCAAAGTTCATATTTCTGATTCGCAAGAGGTTGTCGTGTATTTCTGAAACGAAGACGCGGCTTGCAGGAATACCTGTGGTATCTATGCCTTTGAGCCATGCCAGCACGGTGTCGCAGGTCTGACTTGCTCCGTAACGGTCTATCCAGAGGTAAGGATTGTTCTCTGCGTAGTAGTTGTTGCAGGCAAGGTCAACATAGTCTGTGTCATGCCTGCATAATCGGAGTGAGTCAATGAAATATTTCAGTTTCTTGCTGCTGAAGGTATAGGCTTCGTCCTGAAGGGGTTGTATGCTTTCAAAGGAAATGTTCTTGTAAGGGTGTTTCCGGATGTCATCGTGCCTGCAGCTAAGGGGTAAGAGTGTGGATAATAAAAAAAATAAAAGAATTCCACGAATTCTTTTAGTGCTTACAGTTAACGGCAGAAAATGATTCACCCTTCAGATTTAACGTAAAGAAATCTTGCGGACAAATTTGCCAACTTTCAACAGGTAGATGCCTTTCGGAAGATTCAGGTTAACAGTCTTGTCCTCGCTGTCAATACGGAAAGTGAGGATACGGATGCCGGTAACATTGTAAACTTCCAACATTTGGCCGCTACCATTTTGAATACGGACATTAGAGCCGTTGACATAGCATTTGGTCTCGGTTTCAATCTGTTCCAAAGCTGCCTCCGATGCTGCCCATGCGCTTTCGCCCATCGTGGGGATGGCCGTTGCCAATAGGAGCAGACATGCTGATATAGTACCTCTGAATGTCATGAGTCAATATATTTGGCACAAAAATAAAAACAATAATTTAAACTACCAAATTTTATTTGAAAAAAATTATATCTGTATGGTCATTCCTTCCTGAGCTGCAATGGTGGCAGGGAAAATCTTCTGTGCTTCTTCGAGCAGAGGGGCTGTGTCGGTGTAGCGGGCTGAGTAGTGACCTATTATCAGTTTTCCGACGTGGCTGTTCAGGGCTATGCTTGCGGCTTGGGCGGCTGTTGAGTGATATGTTTGTTTTGCTATTTCTGTGTGTTCTGTACTGAAGGTTGCTTCGTGATACAGTACGTCTGTGTCCATGAGATAGGGTTGGATGTCGGGTTTATATGCTGTGTCGGAGCAGTAGGCATAGCTTCGTGTGGGGGCTGGCGGAAGGGTCAGCACATCGTTTCTTATGATGCTGCCATCGGGTAAAATCCAGTCGGCTCCATTTTTGATGTGGTTGATGTAGTTGTTGGGGATGCCGTAGTAGTCTATCATCTCCCTGCGTATATGGGGCAGGGTCGGTTTTTCCCTGAAGATAAATCCGCAGCAGGGTACCCTGTGCTGAAGGGGGAGGGTATAGACTTCCATGGACCGGTCTTCATAGACGAGTTTGTATGTATCTGTTTGCAGGGGGTGGAAGATGACTTCGTATTCCATATTGTCGCAGAAGGCTTTCAGCTGTCTTTGCAGAATGTCTTCGAAGTCTGCCGGTCCGTAGACGTGGAGCGAGGCTGTGCGCCCCAACAGGCCTAACGATGAAATGAGGCCTATCAGTCCGAAACAGTGGTCACCGTGCATATGGGATATGAAGATGTTCCGTAGTTTCTGAAAGCTTATTTTGTATGTGCGCATCTGCATCTGGGTGCCTTCTCCGCAGTCTATCATGGAGATTTTGTCGCGCAGGTTGATAATCTGGGCTGCAGGATGGCGGATGGCGGTGGGTGAGGCGCTGCCGCAGCCTAAGATGGTGACTTCGAATTTTTCCATGTCGTTGTGATTAATCAAAGAGGGGAAGCTCCATTATTGAACTTCCCCTCTGTTGTTATTGTTTGGAGAATTGAGAGAGATTATTTCTTCTCACTTTCCATCTGTGCTTTCAGGGCTGCCAGTGCATCAATATCTCCGAGTGTTGTTGCAGCGGCCTGATTCTGAATCTCAGGTATTTCGTTTTGCTGCTTTTTCGGAGCTTGAGCCTTGCGCTCTGCGCGCTCTTCATCTTCGAATGTACGGCTGTGGGAAAGGATGATGCGACGTGTCACTTTGTTAAACTCAAGAACCTTGAATGGCAGTTTCTCGTTAACCTGTGCCTTTGTCTTGTCCTTCTTGATAAGATGCTTCGGTGTGGCGAAGCCGTCGATACCGTATTCCAACTGGATAACGTCACCGTTCTCGTGTTCTTCAACGATGGTACCTTCATGGATTGAACCTACGGTGAAGATGGTTTCAAATACATCCCATGGGTTCTCCTCGGTCTGCTTGTGACCCAGGCTGAGGCGGCGGTTCTCCTTGTCGATTTCCAAAACGACAACTTCAATTTCGGCACCGATTTGTGTGATTTCTGACGGGTGCTTGATTTTCTTTGTCCAGCTGAGGTCAGAGATGTGGATCAAGCCGTCTACGCCTTCTTTGAGTTCAACAAATACGCCGAAGTTTGTGAAGTTGCGGACTTTTGCTGTGTGCTTGCTGCCAACAGGATAGGTCTCGTCGATATTCTGCCAGGGGTCTTCTGTGAGCTGCTTGATGCCTAAGGACATCTTGCGCTGCTCGCGGTCCAAGGTCAGGATAACGGCATCTACTTCGTCGCCGACTTTCATGAAGTCTTGAGCGCTTCTCAGGTGTGAGCTCCAGCTCATCTCTGATACGTGAATCAATCCTTCTACGCCGGGAGCAACCTCTATGAATGCACCGTAATCGGTCATGACAACTACTTTGCCATGAATCTTGTCGCCAACCTTGAGGTCGGGATCCAATGCATCCCATGGGTGGGGAGTCAGTTGCTTCAGACCAAGCTGGATGCGTTTTTTGTCATCGTCGAAGTCAATGATGACTACTTTGATCTTCTGGTCAAGCTGTACAATTTCGTGAGGATCGTTTACGCGGCCCCAGGAGAGGTCGGTAATATGAATCAGACCGTCTACGCCACCGAGGTCAATGAATACACCGTATGATGTGATGTTCTTGATGACGCCTTCAAGAATCTGACCTTTCTGCAGTTTGCCGATGATTTCTTTCTTCTGGGCTTCGATTTCTGCTTCGATGAGGGCCTTGTGGGATACGACAACGTTCTTGTATTCCTGATTGATCTTGACAACCTGGAATTCCATTGTCTTACCTACAAAGATGTCGTAGTCGCGGATGGGCTTGACGTCGATCTGTGAGCCGGGCAGGAATGCCTCGATGCCGAAGACGTCAACAATCATACCGCCTTTAGTGCGAGCCTTGACAAAGCCTTTGACAGTTTCTTTGCTTTCAAGAGCCTTGTTGACTTTGTCCCAACCTTCTTTTGCGCGGGCCTTCTTGTGGGACAGGAGAAGCTGGCCTTTCTTGTCTTCTTCTTTTTCGATGTATACCTCTACTTCGTCGCCGACTTTCAGGTCGGGGTTGTAGCGGAATTCGTTGGCGCTGATAACGCCATCCGATTTGTAGCCTATATCAACAAGTACTTCGCGCTTGTTGATAGCGATTACGGTACCTTTTACTACTTCGTGCTCTGCAACCTGTTTGAAAGATTCGCCGTAGGCTTCTTCAATCTTTTTTTTCTCCTCAGATACAAGGGCTGAACCTTCGTATGCTTCCCAGTCGAAGTCTTCCTGAGGAGTGATGTTCTTTAAATCGTTCATTAATAATTTAATTAAGTTAATTGATAAGTTAGACTTTATGTTGTTTTGCTTGCGCAGGTGCAAAGTTACAAATAATTATTTTATTACACATTTTTTTACTGAATTTCTTTTAGATACAATCTTTGTTCTGCCGGAAATGCTTATCTTCGCAGTCTGTTTAACATGGACTATTATGTATATGGATTCTGTTCGTTTGTTGTTTTTTGCAGTGCTCGTGGCAGTGTTGGCTGCTGCATGTCAGAACAGGCCGGCTGCCGGCCCTGGCCAGTCTTCAGTGGAGAATCAGGCTGATACCCCTACAGTGATTATGCAGATTAAGGACAGCACCTTGTATGGCAGGGCTGGCGATTGTGGCATGAGCACGTTCTGTCTGGTCTGTGACAACGGTGACACCATGTATGTGGACCGTACTTCAGAGGCTGGTGTTGACGGGACGATTTACGGTGACCTGATTTTGGATGACCGTTTCTGCATGATAACGGCTGACAGCAACCAATCCTTGGTGCTTGCTGTAAACCTCAGTCAGTTGGAAAATTTTGTTAAGGACTATAAGGTTATTAACGGACGTCTGATTCTACAGGGTGCCAATCCAGAGAAGGGCGATACCGTCCGCATTGTCAGGCTGACTGCCGATACGCTTGTTGTCAGTGATATCCACGGGGAGCGCGGTTTGCCAAGGCTCCGCTGAGGTGACAGGAGTTTGTTAAGTATTTTTATTTCATTGCTTTTCCAAGTCGTTGGCTTGGGGAGATATGTAAAACTGGAAACGTCTTTCTGCTGGTCCGGTTTGGTGTGTTATACGATGTTTTTTTATGTCATTGAATAATTCCTGAATCTTCTTTGGCCGGTTTTTCAGAAAGCATCGCTGGCTCTGCTCTTCAGTATGGAACGGGCGTTATATGTTAACATCTGTTAACATCACAAAGAGGCGCAGATTATGTGCATCTTGCCCCCGTTCAGAAGTTGCTGTAGAGGGGGGTGAATTTTGTAGGCCTGCTGGATTTCACTGGCAGGCCTGTCAGTTTTGACGCACAGGCCTGCCAGTAAATACTGTGTGGCTTGGGAAAAATTCCGGCGTAGGCTGAGGGTGGTGCGAAACAGTCCAGATGTGTTAAATTTTATTAAAAACGACAACCGTATTGAAACGACAGCTGGAGAAAAATATTTATCCCTTGGCAGAATGTAATGGTCCGGATGGTCTGTGCCAGTCTGGACATGCTTAATTCTGCCAAGGGATATGTGTCAGATAGATGGGGGTATCAGGGTATGGTGCGGAACAGGGGGGACAGGGCTTATGCATCGTTGTGGTATCTGATGAGACCTTCCATGGGCTCCTTGACGATATCTCCAACTTCAAATCCTTCCATGCGGGCAGCCTCTTTGAGTTCCTGCTCATAGGAGAAGGCCAGTCCGCCGACAAAGTTAACCTTCAGTTCCGGACGCTTGTAGGGAGCGATGCAGCGTGAGAAGAACAGTCTGAAGTTTTTGACAGCCAGTTCTTTCAGCAAGGGCTCTTCATCCTTGTGGCGTGTTACGAAGGGTGCCATGCTGGCCAGAAAACGGCTGGGCATGGGTTGCCGGTAGACTTTGTCAAGGAAATCGGCCTTGGTCAGACCTACTTCGTCGTAGAACATCTTGGTGATGTGCTCGGGCATGATGCCCTTCAGTATATCAGCCACGAGGGTCTTGCCGATGACGGCCCCACTGCCTTCGTCGCCTAGTATATAGCCCAGCGAAGGGGTATTCTCGGCAATGTTTTCACCGTCGTAGTAACAGCTGTTGGAGCCTGTACCCAGTATGCAGGCTATGCCGGGACGATGGCCGCAGAGACCGCGGGCTGAACCGAGGAGGTCGGTGCTGACAAAGATATGCTTGCTGCCGGGGAATGCTGCTTGCAGGATGTCTTTCATGACGATGCACTTCTCGGGGGTGCAGCCTGCACCGTAGAAGTAGATGTCGGGACAGGTTGCCTCAGCCGGTAGCTGTGGAATAAGCTCTTCGCGTACAATCTTTTCAATGATATCTTCGCTGGCCTGAAAAGGATTCATTCCGAGGGTGTAGATGCGTGCTGTAAGTTGTTTGTTGTCTATGAGGGTCCAGTCTGTCTTGGTGGCTCCTCCGTCTGCTATGAGATACATGATGTTCTTGTTGTTATTTAGTTGAATTGTTTGATTTGTCTGTATAGTATGAATGTCACGGCAAGTGTGACGACTCCGCTGGCAGCAGCCACCATGTAGAAGGTGGGGTAGCCGAGCTGGGTCTGAAGCCAACCGGACAGCATGCCTGGCAGCATCATGCCCAGAGCCATGAGGGCAGCACATATGGTGTAGTGATAACGCTCATGCCTGCCCTGTGAGAAGCGGAGCATGAAGTACATGTAGGCACTCAGGCCGAAACCGTAGCCAAACTGCTCAATGAAGATGAAAGTGCATATCAGCCCAAAGTGAGTGATGTGCATCCAGCAAATATAGACATAGAGCAACTGGGGCAGAGTGAAGACCAAAGCGCATGGCCACAACCATTTGCGCAGTCCGTCGCGCCCCACAAGGTTGTTGGCGATGATGCTTCCCACCGATAGTCCGATGATGCCTATTGTGCCATGGGCGAATCCTATCTGTGTCAGGCTGAGTCCCAGGCCGCCTTGAGATGAATGGTCAATGAAGAAAAGCAGATTGAGCCGGGCTGTAAGGGCCTTGGGCAGTACGAATAAAATAATGAACAGGAAAGCACAGATCATGCCTTTTTTCCTGAGCGGAAGGGGAGGTATGTTGCTGACGGGACTTTCGGCAGGCTGTTGTCTGGGAAGCGTCAACAGATGATACATGGCACATGCCATGATGGAGAAAGCCATGATGGCAAAGACAATATACCATGCCTGCCGGATATTCCTGAAATAGGTTTCCAGTCCGCCGGCAGCCATGAGCGTGATGCCTTGGCCGACGATGAGGGCAATATAGTAGAGTTTGCTTCGGGTACCCGCAAACAGGCCTTGTTCACGGGGCGTCAGAACCTGGGCATAGAGGTTGTCGGATGCATTCTCATGAACGGCACACGCAAAGGCGACAACCCCGAAGCATACCATGAGCCCCGCCGTGGTTCCTCCGTCCCTGACAGTCCATGCCATGGCTGCAAGCGTGAAACTGATGGCCAGTTGCATGGCACATATGCGCCAGCGTGCAGATGTCAGCCGCTCAACGGGATGCATCCACAGGGGCTGGGCAACCCAGGGCAGATACAGCATGCTGGTGTATAGCGCTATGCTGGCATTGTTGTCTCCCAGGCGTTTGAAAAGCATGACCGAAATGGTCATGACGATGACATAAGGGATTCCCTCAATGAAATAGAGGGAAGGAATCCAGGTCCAGATGCTTTTAGGTGCGTTCATCAGCTATAGTGCCAGGGCTGGGGGTTATTCTCTTGCCTTTTTCCCAAATTCCGGGTCAATCTTGATAAAGGCGGCTACGGCAAAGGTTACGAGACACATTACCATGACAATGCTGAAGAATGTGTTGTATCCCACTTTGTCTTTCAGATATCCGGCAATCATGCCAGGCAGCATGAGGCCCAGATAAGAGATGCCGGTGCAAATGGCATAGTGGGATGTCTTGAATTCGCCCTTGCAATAGTAAAGCATATACAGCGTGAGGGCTGTGAACCCCATTCCGTAGCCAAACTGCTCAATAAAGAGGCAGGTGCTGACAATATAGATATTGGATGTCATTTCGTAGCTGAGCCAGACATAGACGATATCGGGCAACGAGATGGCGCACACCATTGGCCAAAGCCATTTCTTCAGTCCGTCGCGCGAGGCGAGGATGCCGCCAAGTATGCCGCCCAGGGTCAGCCCGATCATGCCTACCGTGCCGCTTGCTATGCCATATTCTATTGTCGATAATCCGAGCCCGCCTTCTTCGCCGGGTCTCAGCAGGAATGTCTTGGTCATGGCATTGAGCATGGCTTCAGGCAGACGGTAGAAAAGAATGAAGAGCATGGCGAATACCGTCGGGGCCAAAGGAAATTTTGTGAAAAACGAGGTGAACATATCCTTGATGCCTTGTGCTACGGCCTTGGCAGATGTCGGTCTCATCTTGTCTATTGCTGTACGGGGCATGACTGTTCCGTGTAGCAGCCACAAGGCGATAAACAGGGCTGCAAGCCCGTAGAATACCAGACTCCATGAAAAGGCTGCGCTGTATCCTGACGATGTGGCAATCCAGCCGGCTATGGGTACGAGGACACCGTTGCCAAAGATGACTGCCAGGCGGTAGAATGTGTTGCGTATGCCTACGAACCATGCCTGCTGGTGGTCATCAAGGGCAAGCATGTAGAAGCCGTCGGCGGCAATGTCGTGGGTGGCACTGGTAAAGGCCATGAGGAAGAAGAAGAACATTGTGCCTTGAAACCAGAAAGAAGTATTCAGCGTAAATGCCACACCCGCCAGTGATGACCCTAATAATACTTGCATGGTCAGTACCCACCAGCGCTTGGTCTTGTACAAGTCCACGAAGGGACTCCACAGGGGCTTGATGACCCAGGGAAGTCCTAACCATGCCGTGTAGAGACCTATCTCGGTGTCACTCATTTCCATTTGCAGGTATACAACGACAGCCACTGCCGTTACCAGCACGTTGGGCAGTCCTTCGGCAAAATAAAGGGTGGGGACCCATGACCATGGACTAAGTTCTTTGATGTGTTTCATGTTTTTATCCTTAATTTCTTTCTAATGATTAATATGCTTTTTCTATCTCTGCACCGTTGTAATAGTGGAGCAATATCTGCTGATACGAGTATCCTCTGGCTCCCATGACGGCGGCGCCTATTTGGCACAGGCCTGCCCCGTGGCCCCAGCCGGCACCGTGAAGGATGAATTTTCCGGGGATGCCGTCCTGTATGTCCTCCTTGTCGACGACAAAGGCGGAACTGTACAGGTGGGATGTGGACAGCACCCTGCGGATGACCAGTTCCTTCCCGATGGTGTAGGTGTTTCGGGAGCCCACGATGCGCAGGCGGTATATCCTGCCGCTCCTGCCGCGTTCCAAGGGGACGAGGTCGAGAATGTCGCCCAGGTCTCTGTCTGTTCCTGCTTCGATGAGTGCCTTTATCTCGGCTTGGCTGTATACTTGTTTCCAACGGTAGAAATCCGACGTTTCCATGTCGTAGTCATTCAGTACCTGGCGGAGTATGGCTTTGTCCTGTGTGTTGCAGAAAGCCTCGGGGGATGAACAAATCCATTTTCGTGCTTCGCTTTCTGTCTTCAGGTCGGGTATGTCGGTTGCCGGGGCATTGTCCCTCACGGGGGAGAGATAGGTATAGCGCAGGTTCTCCCAGCAGGTTTTGTATTCTTCTGTAACGCCTCCGCAACATTTGTAGAAACGGGCATCGCATATTTCTCCGTCACTTGTCAATACCATTCCCGTGGTTTCCCTTATGGCTTGTCCCACGGTGGGACTCGATGCCTTTTGTATGCCTTGATAGCGTTGGCAGTGATCGTCGGCGCAGACGTCAAACAACAGGTGGTCTTCCCTGTCGTTCCAGCTGACCAGTTCTTGCGGAGTATCCTTACGGTCGTTGCCGATGTTGCCGTCGTGGTGGCGATGCCGGTTTTCTATTTGTTTCAGCAGCCAGCTTCTGCTGATGACAGCGGCGGCCTTGAGAAATTCAAGGCTCGACGAGGCATTCATCTCGCTGCTGATGACGCTGAGCAGATAGTCTTCTATGTGTACCCTGTTGATGGCGACAAGACGGTCTTTGTCAACGATAATCATCAGGCTGCCGGCAAAGCGTTGCTGTTCCCTGCGCTCCCAGTGGAAGTCAATGCCTATGACGACATCCTTGAGCGTGAAACTGTCCTCATTCTCCATGGGGGCAAAGGTCAGTTCCTCGTAGCTCTGCCCCTGCCAGTCTATCCGGCCGTTCCGGCACTTTACCGTCTGCTCTCCGGCAACGGTCTGGCCGTCGTGGCAGAATGTGCCGTTGAGGACGAAGGCTATCTCGCCCGCCTCCAGTATGCCTACGTTGATGTAGGGGTGCTTTTTCCAATAATTCGTCTCCATTTTGTTCTGGGTCTCAGTCTGTATTGTCGGTGGAATAAATCAGAATCCCGACCAGAATTGTCTCCAATACGTGCGGTACAGTTCATCCCATTTCATGATTTCTGCGCCGATAAAGTCTGCTGTATACCCGTTCAGGTATTCTGTTGCGGCCTCAGGGCCTTCTTCTGCCAGAATGGTCCTGTAGGTACTCTCCACGTAGGGCAGTTCGCGCAGTCCTTTTTTCAGGAAATACTCTCGTGCGGGTTCCAGTGTCTTGCGGCAGGTGCCCCATCTCACGGTAGCCAGCTTGTTGGTCTGGCGGAAATGCCACATGGCGGCATCATCCCTGTATGTATGGTTGCCGCATATCTCCAGCATCTTGGGCAGCTGCGTCGTGCCGCAGAACACGGGAAACCGCGGGCTCTCTCCCGGATTGTCCAAGGCTATCCATGCCACCCCGCCAATCTCGTCGGGCATGCCTCCCCGAAGCTGTATGATAGTGCTGTAGGCACATTGTGGCACGGCGATATAGCGCATCCAGTTCTTGAAGGTGCTGTCCCCCAGGGCATAATATATCGCCTGCTCGTCGGTCTTCATCCACGGGTTGGCACGGGGCGATACGATTCTGTCGGGTATACTGTCGCCCACCTTCTCCTTTTTCTTGTTCGGCACATAAAGCCGTTGCGTGTAGTCCTTGTCCGTGCCCTCATAGTATGAGTTGAACAGGTGGGCGATGTCGGTCACCGACACCTTCCTGTCAGGTTTGACGCTCAGTGGCAGTTCCTCGGCATCCTCGCTGAAATGTCTCGACGGCGCCAGCTGGTCCATGATGAACCATTCCCTGACGCTGTAGTTCTTTTTCTCGCCGATGTAGTTCTTACCGCTGTAGGCTTTCCAGAAGCAGAACGGTTCCTTGCCGTCCCACAGCTTCAGTCTTCGTGCCACCTCCTTCACATTGTCCGAGGCCATGTAGCTGTCCTTGTCCAGCAGGTCTAGCCTGCCTATGCGCGTCACGTTGGCCGATACGGCAATCTCGTCGTCGGGAATGCGCACGGCAGCCCATACGCCCCCTTTCTTCCCAGGGCCTTCGCCGAACACCTCAAATATCCATACCTCCCTCGTGTCGGCTATGGTCAGACATTCCCCGTCATCGCCGTAACCGTATTTCTTGATGAGGGCCCCCATCAGTGTGATGGCTTCGCGCGCCGTTGTGCAGCGTTGCAGGGCTACCCGTTCCAGTTCTTCAATCATGAACATGCCCTCCTTGTTGCGTAGTATCTCCCTTCCGCCGATGGTCGTCTCGCCTATGCCCAGCTGCTTCTCGTTCAGGCAAGGGTACGACGTGTTCAGGAAACGGTATGTATGGGCCGCCTGCGGGATAGTGCCCCTGACTTTGACATTCTGCATGCTTTGGGGATTCTCCGTATGCATAAGTCCGTCGTATATGGCCATTGTGGTGTCCTTGGCGTAGTCGGCAGCTGGTACCCACTGCATCCACGTCCTGTACCAAGAGTCACACGTGTGGCTCGTCATGACCGAACCGTCTGCGCTGGCATTCCTGCCCACCATGATGCTCGTACATGCCAGCCTGTCCACGGCCTCTGTCTCCCGGGCCGTTCCCGTTGCTACCTGGCAGCACCATGCCGCCAGCAGACACCAGTACGCCATGCCGTTGGCGTGCCTGATACCGTCTGATAACAAAAGTAATATCCGTTTCATTCGATTTTTTTTGAGTTGACCAGACCTGTCGCCCCGTGTCGGGGACCGTTGTGCAGATCAATGCAAAATTACAAAACAAAAGACAAGCCCCTCCAGTTTTTCTTGAAAAACCTTTGAAAAAAAGAGCAGATATGAATTTTTTTTTCGTGTTCTGCCTGTAGCTGACAGTTCCGTGAGAAACGGTCTGCCGCAGGGCGACAGGGGGACGGGTCCAAGACGTTGGGGCCTATGTTTCCCGATGGTGAACGTATGTTTACCGTAGGGGAACTTATGTTTCGCGTTGCTGAATGTATGTTTGCGGTCGGTGAATATAGAAAGTATCGGGTATCGGTGTCGTTTGTAGCGCCTTGTGGGAGACTCTCAGTCCATGGCGTCGATGGCAGCGGGGAGGTCGCCGAGCCGGCTGACGGTATGGCCGGCAGCGCCTTCACGGGACGGTGGCCCGGCCTTGAGTTGGATGGCACGGCATCCCAGGCGGAGGGCGGGCTGTATGTCGTTTTCCTCGGAGTCGCCTATGACGCAGGCTTCGGAGGGTGTGAGGTGCAGGGCATCGAGGCCGAGCTGCCAGAGTCCGGCGGAGGGTTTGCGCAGGCCTGCCGAGGTGCTGTCGATGACGGCATCGAAGAGGGGAAGCAGGTCGAAGTCGCGGAGGACGGCGGGGAGGTTGCCGTAGAAATTGCTGACGAGGGCCATAGGGTAACGGCGGTGCAGCTCGCGGAGGACGGGGAGCGCCGTGGCGGTGGCCTGCCGGGCGTATTGGTAGCAATAGCGGGCCACGGGTTCCTCGTAGGCATTGTCGAGCCGGAGGTACTGTATCTGGAGGTGTATCTTTTTCCTCATGAGTTCCAGGAAGGTGTCGTCGGGACGGACGATGTCGTGGTCTCCGAGGGTGCGCTCAGCATGGATGTAGGCTTCATGGAACGATGCGGAGGTGACGGGGACATGGTAGCGGCGGTAAGCTTCCCAGATGACGTCAGCCCAGTGGCGTCCGCCAGTGTCGAGCGTGCCGCCGTAGTCGAAGAGCAGTCCCCTGACGGCTGTCTGCCGCCGGGCGGGAGGATTGTGGTTGCCCACCTTCATGAGAGCCACGCCGATGATGATCCAGATGATTTCCCTGACGCGCGTGATGAGGCCGGCATAGATGCCGAAGGCTCCCGAGAGGCACAGGCCGCTCACGGCGATGGCAAAGCCTCCCTCGCGCGCACCGAGCTGCATGGGGGAGAAGAAGAAGATGTTGGCAAACAGCGAGGTGAAGGCCATGATGAGTATGCAGTCGAGCGGATTGACATGGGGGGTGAGTATCTTGAGGATGAAGAATATCTCGGCACTGGTAAGAAAACGTGCCGTAAACTCGCTGATGAAGGATGCGTAGAAGGTGGAACGGCGCTGGCGGTGGAGCCCGGCTATCTGGAGGTCGATCTGGGTGAGGGCGTCGCTGCGTTTGTCGAGGAAACGGCGCGCCCATGAGCCGACAAGGGGCAGCCGGCCGAGCAGATCGAACGTCTTGACGACCATGCCGTAGCGGTAGCCTGCAATGAAGAGACCGGCAGCCGCCAGGAGCAACGACCCTGTCAGCGCCAGGAATAATGCCATGAAAAGCGACGGCGTATACATCAACAGGTAAAGGATAATGGAGAGAAGCCAGAAGCACAGGTGAGAGAAGATGTGCATCATGACATAGAGAATGACGCACGACGTGGCGCGGGGAGTGCCGAGGACGGGAGAAAGCTCCATGATGCGGTAGGGCTCACCGCCCATCAGACCGAAGGGGGTGGCATAGTTGAGCGCGAAACCGGAGACGGTCAGTTTGAAGACCCTCCGGAAGGGGACGGGGGAGGGGCGGTCATCGCCCCGGATAATGCAGAACCAGGAGAGTGCATTGAAGAAGTAGATGACCCCCCATATTCCTACGACGGCAAAAAACCAATAACCGGCACGGCGCACGTTGAGCCACAGTTCTCGATAGTCCATGTCGAAGGTGAGGAGCATGATGATGATGGCGGCAAGGCCGAAAAGCAGGAACAGGTTGCGGTATAAGGTTTTCATGATTCAGTAGTTTCCCTTGTTGAGTTCTTCCGTAAAATGGGCGCACATGCGTTCGTGCCGGTGCTTTAGGTAGGCTGCTATGGCTGCAAAGAGGGTCATCTCCGCAACGGGGTAGAGCCAAGGCTCGTCAATAAGGCAGGTTATGTAGAGGGTGAGGGCGCGGCAGTTGAAAGTAATGATGTTGGCATATTTCATCAGGGGGAGACTTTGGCGCCTGAAGTCGCGCCTGAATGTTTCGGTTACCTCTCCGTTCCGCGTGGTATGGATGAGGTTCATCAGCTGTTGGAAGTGGGGAGTGAGTCGTTCCTGGGCACGGGTGTAACCTGCATAAGCTCTCAGGAAGATGCGCCACCAGAAATTCCCCTTGCAGGGCGTTGCGTCAAGTTGTTTCCGCAGGGCGACGGAAGAATGCAACTCGCTTGTCGCTCCCGGCAGGAAATAGAGGTGGATGTTGCGGTAATAGTCGGCCAGCTGGCACTGGCGTGCGTGAAACAGAGTGCCGGAGATGAGACAGAGCACAAATCCTGTCCATTGCCACTCTGTGGCAGTAGCGGGCATGGGGCGATGAAACAGCCGGACAACGATGGCGCCATAGATGACAAAGAACCAAACGTCGCCGGCAAAGCCGTCAAGAATGCGCCCCCATTGTGTCTTCTTGCCCGTAAGGCGCGCCAGTTGCCCGTCGCAGCTGTCGTAAAAATTGGCCCACATGAGAAAGATGATACCAAGGATATTATGGTACAAATCGGAGTGCATGAACATGACTCCTGCGACAATTCCAAGAATGACAGACAGAATGGTTACTACGTTGGGGTGGATATCCAGCGCCTTGAAAAACAAAGTCCACATATATCCTATAGGGCGGGTGAAGTGGACGTCGAGCCACTCTTCAGTATCAGGACTCTTGTATGTTGATTGAATATTTGGCATGGATGTGAGTGATCTATATATCGTTCTTAACCATCAGGTTCCGTATGTTTTAAGATATAACGGGCTATGGCATCGGCGGCCTCCTCTGCGCAGGTTGAGAAACTGGGCCAGTCGTTGAAATCAATGATATGGTAATTGCCGTCGGGACTGACGATGCAGTCACCGCCGTAGACAGGGACCTGAGCCAGATGGGCCAGGCGGTTCATGTCGGCTGCTAAGTCTGTGACGGAGAAATCGTATAGGTGTGCTCGTCCGTTAATGGCCTCTAAACCGGATAAGGAAAGTCCGTTGTTCAGTGTGGGATGATACCAATGAAAAAAATGGGTGTCGGCAACACCGTAGAATTTGACGATGTCACCTTCAATATGCCGGCAGACAATGGCCGTACGAATGTTTCTTTGTTGAAAATCAGACAGGCACCGATGCAATTCATCACTGTCAGGAATAAAGCAGACGTCGTTCTTTTCCTGTGTCCAGGAGTCAGCCCGTTTCAGCCAGCAGGGGAAGGGGGGAAGGGAAGGTAGTATGCTGCCGGCGGAAATATCCAACACGATGCTTTGAGGGACGGGAATATGGTTCTTGGCCATCAGGCGTGTTATTTCAGCACGCCTGCAGTGGCGTATGCCGGCAACGGGATTAATGACAATGGCTCCATGGCTTTCATAGTGATGCAGTTTCAGCAGTGTCGAATCATGCCTTGCCATGGAAAAAATAATCCGTTCGTCAATGTCTTTCTCCCATAATGTGTCCTCAGGATAAAGGGTTACCTTGTTACCGGCAGCTTCCAGCCTTTCGGCTGTCAGTTGCATGATGCGCAAATCATTGGATTGAGGGGAAAATGCTGCGAGACGGAGGATACCAGCTATGGTCATCAATGTTGTGCCAGAGGGTTATTTAACTTGAAGAAAATCCTGTGCTTTAATAATATCATCAAGATGATCAATATCAAGAATCTTAGGGAAGCAATAGGCATGAACCTTAAGTCCGTCGGCAATCAGTCGGCGTTGGAAGTTGCGCATGTGGCTTTGCCCCTCTGAAATGCAGGAATACAGGGCAGGCATGGCACTCGGTTTCAGGCAATAGATGCCTCCGGATATATAGTTGCAGCCATTGGGGGCATCGTAGAATCCCGTGATTGTCATGTCTGAGGCCGTAGCGACGTAGAGCGGTTTCTCATCGTCAATGAAGTCGGTGACAGCCATGAGGGCGTCGCCTGTATAAGATAGGAAAGCAGCGATATATTTCCTGAAATCCTCTTCTTGGAAAACGGTGTCTACAGTGGTCAGGCAAAACGGCTCAGTCTCCAGGTAGCGGCTCGTCTCGTAGAAACTGTGCATGGAACTTGGAGTATTCTTCCTTAAAACAGTCAGCGGGCACAGATTCTCAGTTGTGTGTACCTGTTGCAAATGGTACAGATGCTCAGCTACATCAGGCATGTGGTCATTGATAATAACTACAATCTCACTCGCATCCTGTTTCCTGAAAATGCGTATCAGACGGTCTATTAAAGGTTCACCATTGATGCACACCAAGGGTTTACTTTCCTTGACACCTTCCTGTCTGAGACGCAAACCTTCTCCAGCAGCGATAATGGCAAATTTCATTATTCTATCTGCTCTCTGTTGCCCTTATGCCCCTTTTCCTGTACAATTATTTTCAGAGGATTGGCGTAGGCCTCCTTATCTATCTGTCGGTTGCGCCATACGTCCAATGCTACATAAATAGCCTGTCTGAATGAATTCTCATTAGCTTCTCCCTTGCCGGCGATGTCGTAGGCAACCCCATGGTCAGGAGAAGTGCGCACAATAGGCAGCCCGGCTGTGAAGTTGACGCCATCTTCCGAAGACAGAGCCTTGAATGCTGCCAGGCCTTGGTCGTGATACATGGCGAGAACGCCGTCAAAATGGGTATACATGCTTGCTCCAAAGAACCCGTCAGCAGGGTAAGGGCCGAAGCATTGTATTCCCTTTTCGCGCATGGCGTTGATGGCAGGCTTGATGATATCTTTTTCCTCTGTGCCGAGGAGACCATCATCACCGCAGTGGGGATTTAATCCCAAAACAGCAATGCGTGGAATGGAAATGGTAAAATCGTTTTTCAGCGATGAATGGAAAATGGATATCTTCTTTTCTATTTTTTCTTGGGTGATATTGGCAGCAACATCCTTGATGGGAAGATGTGTTGTTACCAGGGCAACTTTCATCAGTGAACTCATCAGTATCATCAGAGATTCCTTCCCTTCTCCCAATTCGTGTTCAAGATACTCTGTATGCCCGGTAAAATGGAAATCACTATTCTGGATGCTGGCCTTATTGATAGGAGCAGTTACCAACACGTCAATGTCTCCGTTCCTGTAATCCTTGATAGCTCTTTGTAGCGACAGCAATGCTGCATGTCCACTTTCCGGACTCGGAATGCCGAAGTCTATCTTTACTTCCTCGTCAAAACAGGATATCATGTTCAAGCGTCCTTCCTGCGCTTCGGCGGGAGTGTTTACCATTGAGAAATTGGTTGTCAGATTCAACATCTTGCGATGATATGTTGCTGCCTTGGGTGAACCATACACGATGGGAATGCAGGTTTCGCACATCATTGGGTAGGCAAATGTCTTGAGAATAATCTCATAACCTACACCGCAGAGGTCACCATGGGTGATACCGACACGAATTTTCTTTTTTTCCATAATTGATAAATTATTTTGTTTTATTTTGTTTTTCTTTGGTTGTCAGCAATCCGCAGGCTGCCATGATATCTTCTCCCCTCGAAGCCCTCAGCGTGCTGAATACGCCTTTATAAGTCAGATAGTCACGTATCTCTTTCATGCGTTGTTCCGGTGCAGCTTTGAAAGGGGAGTCCGGGATGCTGTGAAACGGAATCAGGTTGACTCTGCAATCTAACCCTGACAATAATTCAACAATGGCATTGCGGTGGCGATGGGAATCATTTAATCCTGCGAAAATAATATATTCAAAAGACAGACGTCTCTGCTTCGCTCCTTCATGCCATTGATGTTCTCCGTTGCAGAACTCATATTCTTTCAGTTGTTCAATGACTTTCGCAATGGGCCATGCCTTCTCGGCAGGCATGAATTCCAGTCGTTGTTCTGAGGTTGGGAAATGCAGGCTGACCGCCAGATTGCACTGACATTCGTTCAGGAAGCGTTTCAGTCCCTTCAGATTACCGACAGTAGAAACTGTAATGCGCTTCGGACTCCATGCCAGCCCATACGGGGCTGTCAGTATCTCGCATGCTCTTAATACGTTGTCAATATTGTCCAAAGGTTCACCTTGTCCCATGAAGACAATGTTTGTTACTTTTTGAAACTCTGGTAGTGCATATATCTGGTTTAGGATGTCGGCTGCCGTGAGTTGTGCTTGGAATCCCTGACGCCCTGTCATGCAGAATTGACACCCCATTTTGCACCCCACCTGGGAGGACACACAGAGTGTGGCCCTGTCAGCAGTCGGGATATATACTGTTTCTATGAAATGCCCGTTTTGGGTTGGAAACAGATATTTTACGGTTCCATCTTTAGAAACCATTTTCTTTATGGGATGTTTGCGCCCCAGTTCATATTCTGTTTCCAATTTGTCCCGAAATGTTTTTGAAATATTAGTCATCTCAGAAATGCTGAAAATCTGCTTGGTATACAACCATGCTGCAATTTGTTTTGCTGCATATTGGGGCATGCCCAATTTGTATGCAACATTTTGCAGTTCACTTAGCGACATTCCTGAAAGAGTCTTATTCTCCATTGATAATGTTTTGTAATTTTATTTATTATTGATCAGCAACAAGACTGGCATCTTTTATCTTGCGGAGCCGCACTCCATGGTGATCCTCCATACATGGCATCCATCAGTTCACGTCCTGTTTTAGTCTTGAAAATGGTGTGGCCAATCTCTGTTATAGTGTCTGAAGAAATGTTGTTTTCATTGATGCGGACAAGGAAATCGGCTTCTGCCAGTATTTGAGAATCTATATTGTCAATGGCTGAATAGTCATGGCTGTTTCCTGTCAGCCAGGCAACTCGCTCTATTTCATTGTCAGAAAAACCTCCTGCCCGTTTCAGCAGCATCCGTGCCTCTGCAGCCCGTTCGGTATCTTGCAGGCAGCTTTCAGCGGAACCGTTTTTTTGTTCTTGCGAATGAATTCCTATATCATGGACAATAGCTGCTGCTTCTATGATATCCATTGTTGATTGGTCAACGCCTTCCAACTGTCCTATAGTGACGGCCAGATTGTGGACTTTCAAGAGGTGATGAATACGCAGGTTGTCTCCTCTGTCGTATTCTATCATTAATTTCATCAGTCTTGCTGTCCTTGTTTTCATTTATCCATGCTCTCGCTTACGAAGGGCAGCATTGTATAGAGTGCTTTGTACCAATATTCGCGATTGTGTACGCCATCCTGTACGCGCAACTCACATTTTATCTTGTGTTTGCGCATGGACAGGAACAGGTCTACATTAGGTTCAAGAAGGATGTCGTCATCGCCGACATCGATATACCACCTGACAGTCCTCAGTTGTGCGAGTTTCTCCAGCGAGGCTTGTTCCAGATAGGGTATAGGGCGATTGTCCCATACCGATTTATGGGTGGCGTATTCTATGTCGCTTCTGTAGTCTTTGCGCTGGGGTTCCGGACAGTCGGTTCTGAAGATACCTCCGTGCTCCTTGTCGTACATGCCCACCCAGCCGCTGATGTCATAGCAGGCGCAGAAAAGTTCCGGATGATGCAGTCCATAGGTAACAGTACCACTGCCACCCATGCTCAGACCGCTTATGGCGCGATGGCCCTTGTCTGCGATAATGTTGTATTTCTTTTCAACTTCAGGCATGAATTCTTCAAAGAAGAAAGTTTCGTAATTCCAGCCCTCGACATTGAAATACCCGTTGCGTATTTTGTCTGTCTGCGGCCCGCCGGCATTGGGCATCACAATGACCATCTCCCGTACTTCACGGCTGTGCATCTTCAGGTCTGCAACCCATGTAAGGCCATATTTGTCCCAAGTTTCATATGTACCCTTCAGTCCATGTAACAGGTATAGTATGGGGTATTTTGCATTTTTATGAGAGTAGCTGTCTGGCAGGTAGATGTTGTATTTTACTGTTGTATTGAGGATCTTGCTGTCAATACTGTCTGTTACGATTTTTCCAGCATGGGCATATATTGCCGTCAATACCATGCAGATTGTCAAAATTGTAGTTTTCATCGGCTGATGCTTTTAGTGTTTGTTATCTATTTGTTTAAGCAATTCTCTTACTGCTGTTTCCAGCTGAGCGTCTCGTCCTTCGACAATATCTTCAGGTGCGTTGCTTACTTTGAAATCGGGTTCCAATTGGGAGTTCTCCAAATATGAGCCATCTTTCGTCTTATAGCCGATTATGGGTATTCCGAAAATAAGAGATGGATCCTGCAGGGTTTCCCAGGATACAGATGTCATGGTGCCTGGTACAGGCATTCCAACCAGTTTGCCGATATTCTTGTATTTATATACCCAGGGTGTACCATGGGCATTACTGTAGTTTGCCTCGCATTGCAGCATGATACTGGGCTTGTTCCAGCGTCGGCTGGGCATGTCGCAGGCTTCTTTGCCGCGGACGACTTGGGTCAGGTATTTCTCACCGCTGAACAGCACTTCGATGTCTTCGTGCAGTCTGCCGCCTCCGTTGTTGCGTGTATCAATGACGATGCCTTCCTTGGTGTTGTATTTGCCGAGGATGTCACTGTATACGGTGCGGTAGGATGCGTCGTCCATTGATTTGATGTGTACATATCCCAGACGTCCGTTTGACAAGCGCTCAACCTCTTCAGCACAGTGTTTTGTCCAGCGTTTGTAGAGCAGGTCAGTTAATTTTCTGTCGGAGATGGGCAGGGTTACTTCTGTCCAGTGTTCGCCTGTCGCCGGGTTGTATATACCTACGCTGGTTTTGTGGCCCGACAGTCCTTCCATTATGCTGTAGAATTCACTGTTGGTTTCAAAGGTCTTGTCATTGATTTTCTCAATTATGCAACCGGCTTTCATCCGGGTGTTCTTATGGTCAAAGGAGCCACCGCATACGATTTCGTCAACTTTCATTCCCTTTCCTGTATAGTTCCAATCGTACAGCAGTCCCAGGTTGGCTGTCGTCAAGGCGGGAGAGTCCGGATAATAGCGTCCGCCGGTATGTGATACATTCAGTTCGCCCAGCAGTTCGCCCAGCAGGTCGGCAAAATCCCGGTTGTTGCTTATATGAGGCAGGAACTTGCGGTAGGCAGAGCACATCTTGTCCCAGTCTACACCGTGCATGTTGACATTGTAGAAACGTTTCTTTTCTTGCAGACATACATGGTTGAACATGTACTCACGCTCGGCTGCGTGGTCCAGGTAATAGCTTCCGCTGTAGCTGACATTGGAAAGCTTGTCGCCGGCGGTTTCAAGTTTCCTGATATGCTGATAGCCGACACAGGCTATTGTCTTGAAATCTTTGCTGTTGGATACGCTGACACTGCCGTCAGGGATTGAGCCTACGGATTTGCGCTCCTTAGTAATAAGGTTGTAGCAGTATACGTTGCATCCACCGCTTTCGTTGACGAAATAGTATATTTTGTTGTCGGCTGCTCCGATGCAGTTGACCACCATGTCTGAGTTTCGTGTAATCCTGACAATGCGGTCTTCTATGCCGTCAGGCTCTATCTGTACTTCCGGCTCGGCCTTTATACTGTCTTTCTTGTCTTTTTCTTTCTTGTCCTTGTTGTCTTTTGCTTTTTTCTTGTCAGCCTCTTCTTTGTCTTTTTTCTGCTGTTTCTCCAGTTCCTTACGCAATTCATAGTCTTCCTTGCTCAGTTGGAATTTGTCATAAGCGTCTTGGTTGACAAATGCTATCATGACATCACTCAATGAACCCCATGATGCATGGCTGCGCATTCCGTAGCGGTCGGTCAGGAATACAACGGCATTGCCGTCGGCTGTCCAGCAGGGTGATTCGCTGAAATATCCGCTGCGGCTCAGGTTGGTCACTTTGCCTCCTTGTGCACTTACTATGGCTACGTCGCTGTAGGGATCATGCCCGTTGGTTATCATTTCCAGGGCAAACCATTTTCCATTGGGGCTCCAGCTGTAGGAAAACCCTCCTGAGGTGCTGAACCACTGGCTTCCGTCAGTAACTTGGCGTACTTTCTTAGAAGCCATGTCCATTACCATGAGTTTGTCCCTGTTCTCTATAAATGCCAATTCTTTGCCGTTGGGCGAGAACTGGGGATAAGCCCGTTCTATTGTGTTGGATGCCAGGATATGTTCTTCCTTTATTACGGTAGCGTTGGCAAAATTCTGGTCGTCTTTGTGGGCAATAGTGGCTTTGTAGAGTTGCCATAGTCCATCGCGCTCGCTGGCATAGACCAGTGTCCTGTCGTCGGCCCATGTCACGGTGCGCTCGGCAGCAACGGTGTTGGTAATGCGTTTCGTCGTGGTGTAGTCCATGGAGGTGACGAACACTTCACCGCGGTGCACAAAGGCTACTTCCTTCCCATTGGGGGATATGGCAGAACTGCTCAGCCCGCCGCTTACCGATACCAGTGAAGGCCGGGGCTCTGTGTCGTCGTTTACCGTGATGCTGATTTTGCGTGGTGATGCGGAAGCGCCGGCCTGTGTGTATATTTCACCGTCATAGGTGTAGCACAGGATTCCCCCCTTGCTGATTGTCAGGAACCTTACCGGGTGGGTCTTGAACTGGGTTAAAGCCTTTGCCTGACTGCCGGCTTCTGTCCCCATGGCATAGACATTGAAACTGTTCCCGTTGCGCTCGCTGAGGAAATATATTTCCTTGCCGTCGGGCGACAGGACGGGATTCCTGTCTTCACCGCCGCGCTGGGTCAGGTTGGTATGTTTCTTGGTCTTGATATCATATTTCCAGATGTCTCGTGTGACTGAGGATGTATGATGCTTCCTGAATTTGTCCTCCATTCCTTTTACGTCTTGGTAGAGAAGAAATTCTCCCTTGGGGTCATAGCATACTTTCTCAGCCGGAACGGCGAGGATCTGAGATATCATACCTCCCTTGGCTGGAATGGCATATAGTTCTGAGTATACGGCCCTTGGAAACAATACACTCTTGGCAGGGTCTTGTATGGCAGCTTGAAACAGGACGTTTTTGCCGTCGGGGGTCCATGCCGTCGGGAATTCGTTGCCTGTCAGGGTGGTCAGACGCCGTGCCTCGCCGCCGTTTGACGACATGACGTAGACATCAAAACTTCCGCCTCTGTCACTGGCAAAGGCAATTTCCTTGCCGTCAGGGCTCCATATCAGGTCTCTGTTATAGCTTTGTCCTGAGGTCAGCCTGACGGCTTCGCCTCCCTGGACGCTTGTGCGGTAGATACTTCCTTTATAGGTAAAGGCAATGGCATCGCCTTGTGGTGATATGGAAACGTAGCGCATCCACATCGGTGTGGTTGATTTTGCCGGCAGCAGTGATACCAGCATGATGGCTGTGGCCAATAATGATTTCATTTTTTCAGCTTTCTGTGTATGGATTTCTTATTAATGGACGGTGGTATTTTGTATTTCCCGTTGTTATTTCTTGCTTACTCTGATGGTTCTCAGCAATGCCACGTCGGCATCGGTATAGAAGTTTTCTATCCTGAACGGCATGTCTATGGATGTTTTGTCGAGGGGCTTGTCCCTGTCCGTCATGCTCAGGTCAAAGGCATAGTCTCCAAATGGTTGAAGCAATATATAGGTTGGGTAAATGTAGGCTTCTCCTCCGGGAGCCTTGGTCAGTATGATGGGGATTGAACTGCTGTTATGGAGTACTACCTTGACTTTCTTTTCAGAGAAGTTGGCTTTCTTCACAGTCAGTACGGCCTCGTTCAGGGGCAGTATGTTCTCCTTCGTGCCGTAGACCTTGCCCTCGGCAAATACAGCTGTGCGGTGAGCCAGCAGGGCCTCGTGTATGGCCTGTTCCGTTCTCTCCTTGGCAAATACCAGTGTCACGGGGCGCAACTCTGTGGTCATGTCCATCCACTTGAAAAGCGGCTGGTGGGCATCTGTTCCGGAGACGATGGTCAGTCCGTGGGTCACGGCCCAGTGGAAAGCCTCTTTGCAAACCCCTTCAAACTGGTTGAATATTTCTATGCCCTGCATCAGTCCGGCTTTCAGCAACTTGGTATGTTCGTCATACCATTTGGCTCCGTTGGGAGCCTGGCGAGACCAATGAGGGTGGTTCCATACAAGAAAACCGCCTTGCTCGCGGGCAACCCGGAGCCCGGCATCCATGCTTTTGTAGTCGTCAGTTTCAGCATCAATGGCTTTTGCTATGGCGTTGCCGTCGCTGATAAATGTTGTGTTAAAGTGACCGGGAGGCATGCCGCGTGTAATCTCTCCGCCGTGAATTACCAGGACATCGTTCTCCTTGCCTCTTGCAGCAGCAATTTTGTAGGAGTCGTTTCTGTCGTTGTTCATCAGTCCTTTCTGCTTCTGTTTTTGCAGCCGTTCGTCCATATGGTCTGTAATGGCTATAAAGTCAAGTCCTTCCATCATGGCTTCGTCAATGCGTGTGGTCGGCCATACAGAGCCGTCTGAGAATACGGTGTGGATATGCATGTCACCCTTCAGGGTCTTGTAGCCCGCTACGTCAGGAATAACCATCCTATGGGGCACTTGGGCGAGTGCCAGCAGTCCTGTCAGGCACAGTGTTGCCCATGTCAGCAGTAATCTTTTCATTGTTGTTATTTTTTTTGGTATATATTCTGAAAATGCAAAGATAAAAAAAATAATCATTTCTGCTCTTTTTTCCATCTTCCTTTTCTCTGCTTTCTCCGGCAGTCCTTTCTGTACGTAGAATGAAGCCGGCGCCTGTGTTTCTGAAATTCTGTTAACAGATGTTAATAAGTGTTGTGCTTATGGCTCAAAAATGGCATTTCCCGGCCTGCCGGGTCAGGAGTTTTTTTTCTCTGCCCAGAGCGTTTTCACCGGCAGGCCTGCGCGTTGAATCTGGCAGGCCTGCCAGTGAAAACGCACAGGCCTGCCAGATTTACCCCCTCTGTAAGCCCTTCTGGAGGGGTGGTGGAGAGAAGTAAAAGATAATGTTAATAATTAATTGTGAATTCTGTAGAATGAAAATGATGACTCCCGGGCTTTTTCCTGTAGTGTCAGTGACGTGTCGGCAACCTATGTGCCGGTGTGGTTGTCCTGCCAAAATCAAATCTGTCTCAGAATACTGCATGGTGATTTTGTCTCCATATCAGGAAAAAGGAAAAAAAACAGGCCTTGGGCTTGGTTGTCTGAGGAAGAAAACGTATCTTTGTTTTCCCAAGAACGTAAAAAACGAAGATTATGCAGACAGACAAGAACGTTATCATCATTCCCACGTATAACGAAATGGAGAATATCAGCAACATCATCCATGCAATTTTTAAATTGGATGAGAAACTTGATATTCTGATTATTGATGACAACTCACCCGACGGCACGGCCTCTATCGTGAAGGATATGATGCAGGAAGAACAATTCAAGGACCACCTGTTTATCATAGAGCGCAGTGGCAAGTTGGGGCTGGGTACAGCCTATATCACAGGTTTCAAATGGGCCTTGGAGCAGGGATATGAATATATATTTGAAATGGATGCCGATTTCAGCCATGACCCCAATGATGTTCCGCGTCTGCTGGCAGCATGTCGCGATGAAGGGAACGACATGGCGATAGGGTCACGCTATATCACCGGAGTCAATGTCGTCAACTGGCCTATGCAGCGCGTACTGATGAGTTATTATGCTTCCAAATATGTACGTATCGTTACCGGCTTGCCGGTGCGTGATACTACGGCAGGTTTCGTTTGCTACAACCGCAGGGTGTTGGAAGCCATTGACCTGGATGCCATCCGTTTCAAGGGTTATGCGTTCCAGATTGAGATGAAATATACGGCTTATAAACTGGGATACAAAATAAAGGAGGTCCCTGTCATCTTTATCAACCGCAGGTTGGGAACAAGCAAGATGAGCAGCAGTATATTCGGTGAGGCTGTATGGGGCGTCATACAGTTGAGGCTGTCAAGAAAACTGGCCAGGAAAAAATGAGATGCGCACCGTTGGCCTTCAGTGAAGGAGGCAACGGGTAAGCATGAATTAGATATTTACAAATGCTTCATACGCTGACATACCACGTAAGGGAGGCAGTGCCGTTTATCAATTGGCATTATTTCTTCCATCTTTGGCAGATTCCAGCCAATCTGGTTCCTGCCATAGTGAATGGCAACGACGTGACAGAAGACCATGACGGACGGCATTTACTGCTGGTGCAGGAAGGCCGGCGATTGTATCAGGAGGCTTTAGCCATGGTCGGAGAATTTGATGATAAATATGAGATAAGATGCCGTGTAGGATTGTATGATGCCAGTTCAGAGGGGGATGATATCCTTATTTTTGATGAAGAGCGGACAATGTTATTGCCATGTCTGCGCCAACAGCATCCTGCGACAGCCGACAACCCTGATTTGTGTCTGAGTGATTTCATCCGTCCTGCAGGAAGTGGTCCCAAGGACCGCTTAGGTGTCTTTGCGACGGCAGTACCTCAGGAGATGGAAGACAGTTATGCAGATGACAGTTATCTTAGCCTGATGGCTCGTGCCGTGAGCGACCGTCTGGCAGAGGCGGCAACAGAAATGGCCCATTTGAAGGTGAGACGTGAACTGTGGGGGTATGCCCCTGGGGAGGACTTGCCCGTAGTTGCATTGCTGGCTGAAAAATTTCAGGGTATCCGACCGGCCGTTGGTTACCCGTCGCTGCCTGACCAGAGTGTTAACTTTATCCTCAATGACTTGATAGACATGGGGGTGATAGGTATCCGGGTGACGGAGAATGGAGCCATGATGCCCCACGCTGCGGTGAGCGGCTTAATGATAGCCCATCCTGCCGCACGCTATTTTGCTGTAGGCAAAATAGGGGAAGATCAGTTCAGGGATTATAGCCGTCGGCGTGGCTTGCCGGAAAAAAGAATGAAGCAATTCCTGACGTCCAATATTAGTTTCTGAGGCAACCGAAAATAGATATAGAATACAATGCTGCTGCACATTTTTACGATATTGCTACCTTGTTTTCTGTTGTCGACACTCCTTCTGGTGTGGCGGTTCAGGAACATGCTGAAGCCTTTCTGGAAGAAGGCAGTGGCCTTCTTGCCCGGTGTGCTGTTACCATTATGGGGTATGTCACTTGTTGCCCATCGCACATTCTCGCCAGAGGAGTATAAGGCTGTCGGATTTGCTACGATAGTCATTCTGGGCAGTGCGGCAATGGTAATGATAATGGCTCTCGGATGTCTCGTCGGAAGAATGCTCAGGCGGATAGCCTATGCCGAAAAGACAGTCATAGTCCTGTCTGTAGCATGCTGTGTCCTGCTGGCAGTTGTCTGCTGCTATGGTTACAACAAAGGTATCTATCATCTCAGGGTAACGAAGGAGGAACTTACCTTTGATGACTTGCCGGCCTCCTTTGACGGCTATCGTATTGTGTTTTTTTCAGACTTCCATCTTGGGACATATGCTACGGATGCGACATTTCCTCATAAGGTGACCGAAGCCCTGATGAAAGAGCAAGGAGACATCATCCTGTTTGGCGGCGACCTTATTAATTATGACCCCCGTGAATTACAGCCGTTTATCAAGGAAATGGAGCGGCTCCATGCTCCTGATGGAGTATATGCCGTCATGGGTAATCATGACTATCAGGTACACCGCAAATGGTCATCACCTGAGGCATGCCGCCGCAGTGTACAGGAGTTGGAAGGCCTCATCGAAAAGTCTGGTTGGAAACTTTTGCTGAATGCCTCGTCGGTTGTCGCACGCGATACCGACAGCATCGCCGTTGTCGGAGTGGAAAACGATGGCAACCCGCCGTTTCCTTCTCTCGGCGATTTGGGCAAGGCGTTGGCAGGAGTACCCGATAGCCTGCACCATCAGTCCTTTTTCAAGATATTGGTAAGCCATGACCCGACCCACTGGAAACGCAGGGTCCTGCCTGATACCGACATACAGTTGACCCTCTCAGGCCACAGCCATGCATGTCAGTTGCAGATAGGCCATTATTCTCCCGCGGCATGGGCTTACAAGGAATGGGGTGGCCTTTACCGAGAGGAGAAACGCTGTCTGTTTGTCAGCAAGGGTATAGGCGAGGCGTTGCTCAATTTCCGCTTCGGTGCATGGCCGGAAATAAATGTCATCACTTTACGTTGTAAGAAAAATGAGAATACTATATAATATATATCAAGTCTGTATTGCGGCTCCGTTGCTGATAATCATCACGCTGGCAACGGCGATTGTCACTATTGTGGGCTGTACGGTAGGAAACGGCCGTTTTTGGGGCTACTGGCCGGCCGTTGTCTGGTCATGGATGTTCTGTCGCATACTGCTTTTGCCTGTGGAGGTGGAGGGTCAGGACAATATAGACCCCAATACTTCTTATGTCTTTGTAGCCAACCATCAGGGTGCCTTTGATATATTCCTTATTTTCGGATTTCTCAATCATCAATTCAGATGGATGATGAAGAAATCGCTTGAAAAAATACCGTTTGTTGGTTTTGCCTGCAAAAAGGCTCGTCACATATTTGTGGACCAATCTTCACCGACAACTGTTTATGAAACCATGCAGGATGCCTGCAAGATTCTTCAGGGAGGAATTTCAGTTGTTGTCTTTCCCGAGGGCACCCGCTCCAAGACAGGCCGGATGGGAAAATTCCATAAGGGCGGTTTTCTGCTGGCCGACTATCTCCAGTTGCCCATTGTGCCCATTACGTTGGACGGGCCGTTTTATGTCTTGCCCAAAGCCAAGGGTATCAGTTTTATCCGTCGCCGCAAACTGCGCATGATTATTCACCAGCCTATCTTCCCTCATGAAAAAGGCAGAAATGATATCTATGACCTCATGGAGCGCTCGCGGCAGATCATCCATGACGATTTACCAACTCACCTGCAATGAAAAAAATACTTATACTGCTTGTCGCCTTGTCCGCCTGTTGCATACAGGTGAGCGCAAAGCACCGTTTTATGTGTTACAGAGATACTTCACGATGCGGAGTGCCCTTTGCCAAAGATCCTGTAGTGGTAGACTATAAAGGCCGCTACCTGATGTATTATTCGTTGCCGCCATATAAAGACAAAGGGGGTGGTTGGAATATCGGCATAGCTGAAAGCAGGGATTTGATACAGTGGAACAAGATTGGGGAAATAACGCCCGAAACATCTTATGAGGCTAAGGGGCTCTGTGCTCCCGGCGCACTCGTCCGCAACGATACCTTGCACCTGTTCTACCAGATATATGGAAATGGCCGGAAAGATGCCATTTGTCATGCCTATACTACCGACGGACTGCATTTTACCAGGAATGCTACCAATCCCATTTTCAGGCCTCAAGGGGAGGGGTGGACCTGTGGACGGGCCATAGATGCAGAGGTATATGAATACAAGGGACATTATTTCTTGTATTTTGCCACCCGTGATGAGAAATTCGAAATACAGCAGTTGGGTGTTGCTGCAGCGCCGCTGACGACCGATTTCAGCCGGTCTGCCTGGACGCAGATGAGTGACAGTGCGATACTTTCCCCTCGTTTGCCGTGGGAGGGCAAGTGCATAGAAGGAGCGACAGTTATCAGAAAAGGTTCGCGCCTTTATATGTTTTATGCCGGGGCATACAATAATGCACCGCAGCAGATAGGTGTGGCGGAGAGTACTGACGGTATATCGTGGAAGCGCCTGTATACCACACCTTTCTTGCGAAACGGGAAAGCCGGTTATTGGAACGAAAGTGAGTCCGGGCATCCGTGTATCTTCCGTGACCGGCATGGTAGGACATACCTCTTCTTCCAAGGTAACAATACCCATGGTAAAACGTGGATGCTATCCAAGGTGCGTGTACGTTGGAAAAAGGGTAAGCCTGTTCCTGTCTTATGATGTGCATGTGTTTCAGTTACTGTCCGGGCAGAGGAACTGACAAAAGAAAACGACCTTCTGTCAAAATATATCTGGTATAGTGTGTGTTACGATTTAAATAAACCTTGTAATTTTGTGTTTATAATACTTACGTGCAGTCGCTGATGGAACGGAAAAGTTCAAAAAATGAGCTTGCCGTTGCCGGCATGGCTCACCCGACTCACTGGAAAGAGGATATATGCATAGTGGATTGATATGACATTAAAGCAGCTCACGGATTCTTATCTGCCGATTTTGCTTCAGCAAATGGACGGGGTAAAGTTGATGAACAGGATAGATACCAAGTTTGTCACAACGGCAGACATGCTTGTCCCGCTATTGGATATGGCACGCAATGATTACTATATCCAGGATGTTGACGGTGAGCGTAATATGATATACGAGACGACCTATTATGACACGGAGGCCTGCGATATGTATTGCCGGCATCAGCATGGGCATGTTAACCGGCAGAAAATCCGCTTTCGTACCTATGTGTTATCAGGACAGCAGTTTTTGGAAGTAAAGACCAAGAACAACCATGGGCGTACAAAGAAAAAGCGCATTGCGGTAGCAGACATGAACCTTGCCGGAAATGAAAAAAGGGAGTTTCTAGCTCATTATCTGTGCTATGATGCAGACAGTCTGGTCCCTCATATGCACAATTTTTTTAATCGTATGACGTTAGTCAATAAAAGTATGACAGAACGCCTGACCATAGACACATCATTGAAATTTCATAATTTGCGGACCGATTCTGATTTTGAGACGGGTCCGTTGGTTATCGTTGAGCTCAAGCGTGACAGTCATGTTTTCTCGCCTGCATTGGAGATTCTCCGCCGTTTGCACATTCATCCTCATGGGTTCAGCAAATATTGTATGGGAGCGGCAATGACAAACGGGGCATTGCCTGTGAATCGGTTCAAGGAGAAATTAAGAGATGTAGAAAAGATATTAAACACACATATATGGATTTGATTGTAAAACTGTTTTCAAGCGAATACTGCAACGTGATAATGAGATTCATTATCTGCATTTGTGTAAATGGGTTTATCATAGAATATCTCTATTACCGCAAGTGCAGGCGTCGCGATTTCTATTTTACCTTTATGTTGATTTCCGTGGCCATATTCTTCTTGGTTTACTTCATGATGGGCATGGACAGGGGAAAAGCGACAATGGGCGTAGGCTTGGGCCTGTTTGGTATTTTCAGTATAATGCGCTACCGCACCGATACTATGCCGGTGAGGGAGATGACCTATTTGTTTATCATAGTATGCCTCTCTGTGGTGCATGCTATGGTGAATGTTGAGAATAAGTATATCGACAATGTAACTGATTTCGGCAAGCTCGCCGCGATGGATTGTATAGTCATATTGCTTATCTATATGTGTGAAAAGAAATTGAAGATACAACATACCAAGCTTGTGCAGTATGACAGGATTGAGCTGATAAAGCCTGAGCGCTACGATGAATTGGTGGCTGATTTGAAAGAACGTACCGGGCTTGATATCAAACAGGTGGAAGTCGGCGGAATCGATTTCCTGAAGGATGCGGCTGTACTGAGGATTACTTATGCTGACGGTGAGGCTGGGCATAAGGATATTGACAGACAATTTAAGGTCACGAAATCACAATGGAAAAATATCAACTGACGTTGCTTCTTGTCATGGCCTCTCTGTTGTCGGGCCAGGTTTACGGCCGGAGCGAAGGTGGCTTGATAACCGGGCTTGAGGCTGAAAAGAAGATGACCAAGAAATGGACCGTGGGTATGGAAGCCGACATGCGTACCCGCAATGATTTTAAGACAATGGATCGTTGGAGCGTAGGACTGTATGCTGATTACAAATGTCTTAAGTGGGTCAAGGCCAGTGCCGGCTATGTACTGCTCGACAACCATTTCTCCGAGAAACGTGAAGACTATATCTCTGCAGCCAGTAATGCAAAGATAAAATGGCGTCCCAGTTACTGGGGGTTCCGCCATCGTTTCCATGCCTCGTTCACACTCAGCCATAAGTTCAGCAATAATATACGCCTGTCCTTGCGCGAGCGTTGGCAGTATACCTATCGTCCGTTGGCAACCCCTGAGCGCTATAAGCTGGATGTTGCCGCCCAGACCATGAAACTCGACGGCAACTATGTCCGTGGTGCAAAAGGCAAGAACCAACTGCGTTCACGCTTTCAGATTGAATATGACAGGAAACGCTCACGCTTTACCCCCTATGTCAATATGGAACTCTACAACAGCTGGCAGACGGAGAAGATACGTTATAATGCAGGTACTGATGTAAAGATCGGGCGTCATCATGTGCTGACACTGTTTTACCGTCTGCAGGATATACGACAGGCTGATGATGACGATGTGCCCGACATGCATTATGCCGGTGTGACCTATAAATTCAAATTTTAATCCCTCTTGTACTGCCCATTCTGTTATGAAAAAAACAATTCTACGCCTTTTATCCCTGTTTTTTGCCGTGACGCTGTTTCCCTCGTGTGAGAACGATGACAGCTCGTTCAGCAACTATGCCTTGGTCACAGACTCATCAGATGACGATGACGACGATGTTCCTTGGGATACAATATATATAGTATATGATGGCACTGTTGCCACGGTTGCCAATGATATTCATGGCTATGTCACTGCCAGCGGCGCTCACGTTACCGTCAGTGCAACCCAGTCAACATCAGGTATGCTGCTGGTGTTGAGCGGAAGTACGCCAGACGGTTCCCTGACAGTTTTCAGAAGCAGGAAATACAGCATTCTCCTCAACGATGTCAGCATCACCAACGGCAGCGGCCCAGCTATCAACAACCAGTGTACCAAGTCGCTCATCGTCTGCTGCACGCCGGGAACGGCCAGCGTCCTTGCCGACGGCGCCACCTATGCGCAGAGGGATTATGACCAAAAGGCAACGCTCTTCAGTGAGGGACAGCTCTATTTCAGGGGAACAGGCACCCTTACCGTCCATGCCAACAGCAGGAATGCCATTGCCAGCGACGATTACATCACCTTTGACGACAGTACCCATGTCGACATTGTCGTTTCTCCTACCGGAACCAACGGCCTGAAAGCCAACGACGGCGTGTTTATCCACGACGGGACTCTTTTCATAGATGTCGCTTCGCCCGGCGGACGAGGCATACGCAGTGAGGCACGCACGTTAATCAGTGGCGGCACCGTGACCGTCAATACCACAGGCGACTGCAAGATAGAAACCGTTGATGGCGTCGCCGATACATCGTCGGCAGCATGCATCAAGAGCGACAGCCTCTTCTCCATGACCGGCGGCGTGCTCACGCTGACCAGCTCCGGCGATGGCGGCAAAGGCATCCGTTGTCAGGAGAATATAGAGATCAGTGGCGGTGTCCTTGTGGCCAAAACCACGGGAGAAAACAATAACTCCAAGCCCAAGGCTCTGAAGAGCGACACCGGCATTATCATCCGGGGCGGCAGCCTTACGGCTACGGTCAGAAAAAGTTGGGCCTGCGACAACGGGTCAGAAAGCGAGGATCCGCGCGACCACATCACCGTAAGCGGCACTCCTGCGCTGTCAACGATAACCAAAAAGTCGGTCATCATATCCTTTGACTGACGTTGTAACCATCCCCCTGTTTCAGTAATTTCTTTTCTTTCCGATACCAGAAGTGCCCTCAGGCGTCGGAAAGAGTACGCATTCCCGATATTTTTTATGTTCCCCGATGCTGAATATACATTTCCCATCGGTAAACATACGTTCAGCATCGCGGAACATATATTCACCATCGGGAAACATAAATTTTATGGCAGTGAAAGCGGAACGGTTCAGGGCTCTCCATTCCTTTCATTCCCCCTTAGGGGGAATCAGGCGGGAGATTGTGGCGCAATTGTATCGGACGGCAACGAAAAAAAACGTAACTTCGCATCATGAATGTTTCTGAACTGGGAAAAATCTTTGCCGGGCATCCGCTCTGCAAGGATTTTGTTGCCCTTATCCGGAGTGGCCGGAAAGACGATGTCTATCTGGAAAACCTGCAGGGCTCGGCGGCGGCTATGACCGTAGCTGCGCTTCCCGCTATGGAGGTTCCGGTGATGGTGGTCATGGCTGACGAGGACGAGGCGGGCTGTTTTTACCATGACATGTTGCAGTTGCGAGGTGAGGATGACGTGTTGTTCATGCCCAGCGGTTTCAAACGCGCCGTGAAATTCGGCAGGGCCGATGATGCCGGCAGAATCCTGCGCACGGAGGTGCTCGGCAGGCTGACGGCGAGGCCTCAGGGACTGGTCGTCGTGAGTTATCCCGAAGCCCTGAGCGTGAAGGTCGCCCCGGCGCAGGCCGTGGAACAGGCCACGGTAGTCCTGGCTGTGGGAGAGGAAATCAACATGTACCAGCTGGAATGCCAGCTTCTGGACATGGGTATGAGCCGTACCGACTATGTCTATGAACCCGGACAGTTTAGCGTGAGAGGCAGTATACTGGACGTGTTTTCCTACGCATCGGAATATCCTGTGAGGATTGATTTCTTCGGCGACAGGATAGATTCCATCCGCACGTTTGACGTTGACACGCAACTTTCGAGGGAGAAACGTGAACACGTTTCCCTCGCAGCCGATATACAAGCTCCTAAGGATAAGGGGTGTCCGTTCTGGTCGCTGCTGCCCGATGATGCGGTTGTGGTCATGCGCAATGAACAATATGTAAGCGATGTCGTGAAGGGAGTGTATGCAACGGGATTCTCTCCGCAGGCTGAGGTGGAGCGTCGGGCGAGGGGGCGCAGTGACGACGAGACGGAAAGCCTTCCCTTGGACAGGGAGCAACTGCTGTATGACGGACTTGACTGGGAACAGCGGACAAATCGTTTTCGCAAGGTCTTTCTTGCTGACAAAAAAGAGGGCGATGCAGGCATAAAACTGACATTCAAGACGCATCTGCAACCTCAGTTTCATAAGAACATGGACCTCACGGTTCAGGCTCTGGGTGACCTGCAAGGTCGGGGATACGGCATATATATCATGGCTTCTGACAAGGCGCAGCATGAGCGTATGGCCGATATCCTGGAGGGAATGCAGGAAGATATAGCATTTACGTCTGTAAGCCAGACCCTTCATGCCGGATTTACGGACGATACGCTGAAAGTATGTTTCTATACCGACCATCAGATATTTGACCGCATACACCGTTACGTACTTCGCAGCGAACGAGTCAGAGGCGGCAAGACGGCGCTGGCCCTTAAGGAACTGCATGAATTTGGGGCGGGCGACTATGTCGTTCACATGGACCATGGCATAGGACGCTTTGAAGGCCTGGTGCGCGTAGCGGAAGGAGATAACGAGCAGGAGATGATGAAGATTGTCTACAGCGGCGGAGACGTGGTCTATGTCTCGATTCACCAGTTGTCCAAGGTAAGCAAGTACAAAGGCTCGGGCGAGGATGCCCCGCGCCTGAACCGGCTGGGAACCGGTGCCTGGAACAACATGAAGGAGCGCACCAAGAAGCGTATCAAGGATATAGCCCGTGACCTGATTAAACTGTATTCCGAACGTTACAGCCAGAAAGGTTATGCCTACAGTAAGGACTCCTATCTGCAGAATGAGTTGGAAGCCAGTTTTGAATATGAGGATACTCCCGACCAGACGCAGGTTACGGCAGACGTAAAGCGCGACATGGAAAGCGACAGGCCGATGGATCGCCTGATATGCGGTGACGTGGGTTTTGGCAAGACGGAAATAGCAATACGTGCAGCCTATAAGGCGGCAGCCGACGGCAAACAGGTAGCCGTGCTGGTGCCGACGACAGTATTGGCCTACCAGCACTATCAGACTTTTTCGAGCCGCCTGAAAGATTTCGGCGTGACAACAGCTTATCTGACCCGGGCGCAAAATGCTGCCAAAGTGAGGGAGATTACAGAGGGACTGGCCTCAGGGCAGATAGACATCGTTATCGGGACGCAGAAATTATTGGCCAAAGGCGTCACGTTCAAGGACCTCGGATTGCTGATAATTGACGAGGAGCAGAAATTTGGCGTAGCGACCAAGGAGCGTCTGCGGCAGATGCGTGTAAACATCGATACCCTGGCTATGTCGGCAACACCGATACCGCGCACTCTCCAGTTCAGCCTGATGGGGGCGAGAGACCTGTCTGTGTTGCGGACACCGCCTGCCAACCGCCTGCCGATACATACGGAAATACACCTGTTCGGCCACGAGATCATAGCTGATGCCATCGGCTATGAAATGAGCAGGGGAGGTCAGGTCTTTGTCGTATGCAACCGTATAGCCTCACTGCCGGGACTGAAGGAAATGATATTGAAGCATGTCCCCGATGCCCGCGTCGGAGTGGGGTACGGAAAGATGAATCCTGCCGATCTGGAAAAGGTTGTAGTCGATTTCATCAATTACGAGTATGATGTCCTGTTGAGCACGACGATTATAGAAAATGGTATTGATATCCCGAATGCCAACACGATAATCATCGTCGATGCCCAGCATTATGGCCTCAGTGACCTGCACCAGATGCGTGGTCGTGTGGGCCGTGGCGACAAGAAGGCGTTTTGCTACCTGCTTGCTCCACCGCTTGCCACGCTGAACGATGATGCCCGCCGAAGGCTGGAGGCAATAGAAAACTATCGTGAACTGGGCAGCGGCCTTCAGATAGCTATGCAGGATCTGGATATACGCGGTGCCGGCAATTTGCTTGGAGCAGAGCAAAGTGGCTTTATCGCAGACCTGGGCTATGAAACCTACCAGAAAGTATTGTCGGAGGCAGTGGCCGAACTGAAGAATGATGAGTTTTCAGATATCTTTGCTGATGAAAAGGAAAAAAATAATTCTCTGGGAGGTGATGTCTTTGTGGCAGAGTGCAATTTGGAGAGCGACCTGCCCCTGTTCTTCCCTGAAGAGTATATTCCCGGTAACAGTGAGAGAATAGATTGCTACAGGCATTTGAACAGTCTGACAAGTGAAGGGGAGACAGAAAAATTCCGTTTGCAGCTGGAGGACCGTTTCGGCAAACTTCCTCCCGAAGCTCAGGATTTGCTTAAGGTTAACGGACTGCGCCGTGCGGGACGAGAACTTGGGATGGAGCGCATAATATTGAAGCGCAGGCAGTTGATGGCATATTTTGTTTCTGACCGAAACAGTGCTTACTATCAGAGTGCCGTGTTTGGTAAAATCCTGACATTCATGACACGCCATCCGATGCGTGGAAAAATTGAGGAGGTGCATGGCCGTCGGAGGATGATACTATATCATGTGGAGGCGATAGATGAAGCATGCCGCCTCTTGAAAGAAATCGGTATGCAGCAATCAGAAATGATGCTTCAATGAGACCAGTCGTGACGGATGCCGGCGCAGACATAAAAAGCTATATATGCTGACAGAAATTATATAATATGAAAATGACAGAACAGGAATGGAAGGCCTTGAACGAATGCCCAGAGGATGTAATACCTTATTTTGAAAGGCAATTCGGAGAAATGTTGTCTCATGGAATGACAGCAGAGGAGATGGCGCATTACAATGCTGACCAGATAACTTTGGTGGCTTATCTGATGTTCAGGAAGGAGATGTTGGAGGGAGGACTCCTGCAGTTGATATATAATGGATACGGGCCGTTCATCTTTCTCAATCCTTTTGCCAAGGCCTTGCGCCTTTGGGGACTGAAGGAGTTTGCTGCGCTGCTCTACGATATGAGAAGGGTGTATGAGGCGCAGAGAAGCGATATAGAAGGCCGGGACCTGAGCGACGAAGACTTTATGGCCTTGTATGAGATGCACCCCGAAATGGAAAGGTTTGATGATGATTTCATTGAGGCCGAGCCGGAAATATCGCTTGAAATTGCTAATTTTGTACTGCAGAACCGTGAACGGTTCCAAATCGTCACATAAGAAACCAGGCAGGAGCATGGCAGATAAAATCAACAAGACCGTTGTCATTAAGAATAAGCGCGCAGAGTTTGATTATTTCTTTCTGATGCGTTACACTGCCGGCATAGTGCTGACAGGTACCGAGATAAAATCAATTCGCCAGTCTAAAGCAAGTCTGGTTGATACATTCTGCTTTATCACCAACGGGGAGATATGGATAAAAAATATGTATATCGCTCCTTATTTTTATGGTTCCTACAATAACCCTTCCTCACGACGTGACAGAAAATTGCTGTTGAATAAAAAAGAAATCCGCAAATTGCAGTCTGACCTGAAAAATCCAGGACAGACAGTAGTGCCGTTGAAACTGTTTATCGATGACAATGGAAGGGCTAAGTTGGAAATCGCCCTGGCAAGGGGAAAGAAACAATATGACAAGCGACAAACTCTGAAAGAGCGTAGCGATAAACGGGAGATGGATCGCAGTTTCAAGGATTTTAACCATTAGATAAAACCGTGTTGGCATTGACAGAAAAGCCTACCATAGATACAATAGTCAAAGAGCGAATCTTGATTCTGGACGGTGGACTGGGAACAATGATTCAGCGCTACGGGCTGACAGAAACTGACTACCGCAATGATGCTGTAGCTAATGTGACTGTACCGCTATGTGGCAATAATGACATATTGTCCCTGACCCGTCCTGACGTGATTGAAGATATCCATCGCAGATATCTTGAAGCAGGGGCAGACATTATAGAAACGGCTACATTCAGTGCACAGCGTATATCGCAGGAAGATTACCAGTGTAGCCGCTTGTGCAGGGAAATGAACAGGGCTGCTTGTGCAATTGCCCGGAATGTGGCTGATGAATATAGCCGGAAAACACCCGGAAAACCACGTTATGTTGCAGGCTCAATAGGACCGACCAATAAGACGGCGTCACTGGTTACAGATATCAACCGTCCTGATTGGCGGGCCGTTGATTTTGATGAGTTGGTAGAATCCTACGGAGAACAAATCCAAGTCTTGTTGGAGGGCGGGGTAGATGTCTTGCTGATTGAAACAATATTTGATACGCTGAATGCCAAGGCCGCATTGTATGCCGCAGAGCAACAACAGCAAAGATTAGGCATCCGAGTACCTGTAATGTTGTCTGTGACAATAGCAGACCGAGCTGGACGCATGCTGTCAGGGCAGAGCGTCACAGCCTTTCTTGCCTCAGTAAAGTACGCTCATCCCTTCTCGGTGGGACTTAACTGTTCCTTCGGGCCATCGGAGTTGGAACCTTATCTTCGGGAATTGGCAGCTCAGGCTTCCTGTTATGTCTCGGTATACCCCAATGCTGGTTTGCCGAATGCTTTGGGTGAGTATGATGTCAGCCCGTCAGAAATGGCAAACCTGATGAAACGTTTTGTGGACGATGGGTTGGTTAATATTATTGGGGGATGTTGTGGAACAACCGATGAGCATATAGCAGAACTGGCAGTCTTGGTAAAGACAGACAGAGGGCAATATGTTCACCCAAGAAAGCCGGCAGAGCCAATGTCCTGCCTGCAATTGTCGGGGTGGGATGCATTGGAAGTCAGACCGGGCATGCCATTGGTAAAAATAGGAGAGCGTTGCAATGTGGCAGGGTCGCGTAAATTCCTGCGCCTGATATCTACAGGACAGTACGAAGAAGCCCTGGCTATAGCCCGACGCCAGGTGGAGGATGGTGCCCAGATAATTGACATCAATATGGATGACGGACTTTTGGACGCGCGTGCAGAGATGGTGAGATTTGTAAAAATGCTTGCAGCCGAACCCGAAGTGGCGCGAATCCCGTTGATGATAGATTCGTCAGATTGGAATGTCATCGCTGAGGCTCTGAAATATGTACAGGGTAAATGTATTGTCAATTCCATATCTCTGAAAGAGGGGGAAACATCTTTTCTGGACAGGGCTGACTATATTCGCAGAATGGGTGCAGCAGTAGTGGTGATGGCCTTTGACGAAGAGGGGCAAGCCTGCAGCTATGAACGCAAAATTAGTGTGTGCAGGCGAGCATACAAATTGCTTATAGATAAACTACATTATGCCCCGTGTGATATTATATTTGATCCCAATATACTTTCAGTTGCTACAGGAATGGCAGAGCATGACAACTATGCTCTCAACTTCATTGAAGCAGTAGGCTGGATACATGCCAATCTGCCTGGAACACATGTGACGGGAGGGGTGAGCAATCTTTCATTTTCTTTCAGAGGAAATAACTACATACGTGAGGCTATGCATGCTGTCTTCCTTCATTATGCTGTTGCAAGAGGGATGGATATGGCTATTGTCAACCCAGCGTCTCTGATGATATATGAAGATATACCCCTTGAAGAAAGATGTTTACTCGAAAATGTGATCCTTAACCGGAGCCGTCATGCTGCGGATGAGTTGTTGGCATATATATCCAACCGAGATATGAATCAGGGCAATGTTCTTTCGGCTGACCATAGCCGGGATGTTGAGTGGCAATCTATGCCGTTGGAGAAGCGGCTTGAACAATCATTGATTAAAGGTACCGACGAACATCTTGAAGATGATCTTCGTGATGCATTAAATGTCTATAAACAAGTGACTGATATAATAGGAGGACCATTGATGAACGGTATGGGTCATGTGGGTGAACTCTTTGCAACTGGAAATATGTTTCTCCCACAGGTTGTCAGAACGGCACGAACGATGCAAAAGGCTGTTGATATCCTTACTCCTTATATTGAGGCTGACCATAAGGGGAGCAAGGCCTTGGGCAAAGCAGTGCTGGCCACGGTAAAAGGTGATGTGCATGATATAGGAAAAAATATCGTGGGTGTTGTATTGCGATGCAATAATATAGATATTATTGATCTTGGAGTGATGTGCCCTGCTGAAAGTATAGTGGAGGCAGTCGTGAGTCATAAAGCGGATATGGTGGGATTGTGTGGCTTGATAACACCAAGTTTGGCAGAGATGGTCAACACGGTCAAGGCTTTGAATAATGCAGGTATTACTGTTCCTGTAATTATCGGGGGTGCTACAACGAGCCAGCTGCATACGGCCCTGCGAATAGCTCCCTTGTATAGAGGACCTGTGTTTTGGTCTAAAGATGCTGCGCAAACTGCTGTTATTGCTACAACACTGATGACACCAGGTAAACGCGAAGCTCTGATTGAAAGCTACAGAGAGCGTTACCAAAGCTTGCGCAATCAGCAAAAGGTTGTAACGGAACCTGCTATAGCTTCGTTGGATGAAGCGAGAAAGAATAAACTGAATTTGTATAATTGTAATTGTTGTAACAATGAATATAAGAAATGATGCTCCTGTGAAGGAATTGTTTGTTTTGGACAAGATTAGAAATTATCGTAAAATTGTTGCTGATGCATATTCGTTGCTGATAGCTCATACCCGTACGTTATTTGTTTCAGTCTGGCCGATATGTTTTTTTACCGGCATGATACTTACCGTATGTTGTTATTGTGCGCATCAGGATAATGTATTGCTGTCATATATTGCTGATACCTTATTTTTCCTTCTTGGCTTGCTGATGGTGGCATTGATGATTCAAGTGCTGAATCAGGTTTTGAAAGGCTATGATAATCAAGAAGTGATGCTTCCCTATAAATATGGGAAACAGAGTCTTCCTTCTCTGTTGGCTCACTCACTTGGCAGTTGGGTGATACTGCTGAGCAATTGTGTGCTTGGTGCTGCAATATTGTTCTTGGCTGTTTTTTTCTTTCCGCAACTTACAGTGGTGATGGTAATAGCTTGCTTGTTTATAGGTTTTCTGCAAGTGCCTTTTACTTTGGGGTTGTTCCGTCATGCCGTCTTGGCCCAGCCTGTAGCTGCATCATTGCGATATGGTTTTTGCCGTACGTTCCGTTATTTTGGCTCCACATTGTTCCTTTTGTTTGTATCTGGAGTGTTGTTCGGCCTGTTAGGCTTTGTCTTGTGTCTGCCGCTTGAGGTGCTGGACTTGTCAATAAGCCAGTCTGATTTTGCAGTGGCGTCAGGTGACCCTACGGACATTCCTGCCTATATATATATACTTTATTATATGTTGTCAGTATTCCTGTTTACCATTCTCAGTTACCTGTTGTTGATACCAGTTATTCCACAGATACTGCATGCTCGCTCTCTGTACTTGTTGGAGCATACAGGCAGGTAAGGGGCATGAAGGTGTAACAAAAGATTTATAAATCCATTAAAGGTCATTGGTGTTAGCCAATGACCTTTATTATCTTAATAAGATAAGATCTTAGTTGGCAGGAGTAGCTGGTGCTTCCTGTGCGGGAGCCTGCTGCTGTGGTGCTGCAGTGCCTTGGTTGCCCATCGGAACCTGCTGCGCAGGTACAGTAGGCAGGGCATTGTTCTGTTTCATTATAACAGATACGTCCTGGCTTGTCGGAACCACGTATGCAGCGCATACACTCAATACTACAATGGCAATGGCTAAGCCCCATGTTGTTTTCTCAATGATGTCGGTTGTTCTGCGGACACCCATTATTGCATTGGAACTGGCAAAACCTGATGCCAGACCGCCACCTTTGGACTCTTGGATAAGTACGATAAGAGCCAGTAGAATAGCGGCGATTACAATCAGAATGATTAAAATGTTATACATAATTAACTATTTATTTTTATTATTGATTTCTATGATTTTTTCCAAAAATCTGATTTGATCTGCAAAGTAACTATTTTTTTTTGGATTATCGGCACTCAATGACCGTATAATTTCCAAAGCGCGTTCGTATTTTTGCTGTTTGATGTAAATTTGGGCCAGTGACTCGGTGAAGAAATCTTCTTGCCGTGCTGAGTCTTCTTCGGGCAGGCTGAGTTCATCGTCGTTATCTTCCAGATTGATTCTTTGGGAATATCTCATGCCGGTTGTTGCTCTTGGTGCTGTTGTTTCTTCATCCTGCATGAGGTATGCCATATAGTCTGTTGTGGCGTCAACGGGAACAGAACTCCTTGCCGATGAATTGTCTGATTCTGACGGCATGGTTTCCAGAAAGGATTCTATCAGTGTCAGTGTGCGGTCTTTGTCCTCCTGGGCATACGTTGTGTCCTGACTGGCCTGTTGAGGTGTGATATGGTATTTCAGTCCTTCAATCATGTTGAACAGAACTTTTCTGTCGTTAATCAGGACGGCAGACCGGCGAAGTTCTTTTTGGAAGAGTGGGTCCTTGTTCTTGTACATATTCTGCAATAGCAGCAAGCGGGCGGTCTGATAATAGGGATACTGATTCAGAAGCCTCTTGAGTATGCTGACCGTATCTTCATTCAGAAGTTCCGGATGCCTTATCATTTCGCTGATTTTTATTGTGGTCGTCATTTCCGGTGTGTTTACCAATTTGCTACTGTTGCATTGTATATTTGGTCTACGATATCTTTTATCATCTGTGTTACCAGTTCTTCCTGAACGGCTGTGAGTTGCTGTGAGGAGTCGTAGTCGGCTGTGGCAGAAAAGCGCTGTTCAAAGTCGTCAGTGTGTTTCTTGTTATTGACAAAGCGCACGTTGACTGTTATCTTCAACTGTGTCTGTGAGGCATAGCCGCTGGCAGATACCGACTTGTTGATCTGGCTGTATTCAACGATTTCTCCCGACAGCTGCAGATCGCCTCCGCGTCTTACCTGGCGCAGTTTTGTTTGTCGCATGTATGTATCCTGCAGCTCGTTGTTGAACATGGCGTGCATGGGCATCCATACGTATGCGGAACGGATGGGAAAGTCCGAAAACTGGATAGTTTTTATCTGGTCGTAGTTGATGGAAGCTCCGTTGAACTTATATGATATGCTGCAGGCGGTCAGCAGGCAGGCCATGATGCTGCATACCGATATCAGAAGGCTCCGATGAAAGTTATTCCAGACCATATTCCTTAATTTTCCGGTATAATGTGCGCAGGGATATTTTCAGTTCGTTGGCAACGTCTTTGCGTTTTCCCTGATGTCTGTTCATGGCCAGCCTGATGGCTTCTTTCTCGATGTCTTCCATGGAGAAATTCTCTTGGGCTGCCTCTTGGTAGTTGCCGTGTTTGACAAATGGGGAGACTGTTGTTGCGGGCATGCTCTGGACCGGGCTGACCTGCAGGTTCTGTATGCCGGTTATTTCCTGTGCTGTCACGACGTGCTGCATGTCCAGTTCTTTCAGCCGCTCATCCTGTTTGGCCACCAGGTTTTTCAGGTCTTTGATTTCTTCGCGCAGGCCAAACAGGAACTGAATCAGGTATTCGCGTTCAGTGGCATAGTTATGGTCTGCTGTGCCGTTGACCGTGACCAGTTCGGTGCTTTGCCTGTCTTGCAGGATTTCGTATCTGTCCAGCACTTCGGGTGTGATGTCGCGTGTGCCGGAGGTTATGGACATATTTTCTGTCACGTTCTTCAGCTGCCTGACATTACCAGGCCACCTGTAGGCCAGCAAGCGCTCTTCGGCTTCTTTGGAGAGGCGTAGGGGCGGCATCTTGTATTTCTCGCTCATTTCCAGGGCGAACTTCATGAAGAGCAGGATGATGTCGCGTCCCCGGTTGCGCAGGGGCGGAACGTGGATGGGGACTGTGTTCAGGCGATAGTACAGGTCTTCGCGGAAGCGTCCTTCGGAAATGGCTTTGGGAATGTTGATGTTGGTAGCGGCTACGATGCGCACATTTGTCTTGCGTATGTCACTGGAACCAACGCGGATATATTCTCCTGTTTCCAGAATGCGCAGCAGGCGTGCCTGGGTTGACATGGGCAGTTCTCCCACCTCGTCCAGAAACAGGGTTCCGCCGTCGGCCACGCCGAAATAGCCGTCCCGTTCTCCGACGGCTCCGGTAAAAGCGCCCCGCTCATGGCCGAACAGTTCTGAGTCAATCGTGCCTTCAGGAATGGAGCCACAGTTGACGGAAAAGAATTTCTTGCCTTTGCGGATGCTGTTGTCGTGAATGATGCGTGCAAATATTTCCTTGCCCGAACCGTTTTCTCCTGTTACTAAAACGGACAAATCGGTGGGAGCAACTTGAAGTGCTATGTTCAAGGCATGGTTCAACTCTTCGCAATTACCTATGATTGCGTAGCGTTGTTTCAACATCTTTATTTTTGATTCATCCATCTTCCGGCAGTCTTGATTGCAGAATTAAATGCAAAGATACAAAATCTGCTCTAATTGACAAAATTATTGTGTCTGCGTTCGGATGTGGTATTGTTGTCTGTCCGGACATTCTTGCCTGTGGCTACCGTGGGGATTGCCCCGGGGAGGCTATTTCAGCCACACTTTTTTTGTCGTGCCGTCTTTATAGTGGATGATGTTGATGCCTTTCTGCTTGAAGTCCAGTTTCCTGCCTTCCAGTGAGAAGATGCTCTCTTCTTCCTGCTCCGAAGCAGGTGCCTCCGGGATGCCTGAGGTGTTGCGTGTCTTGATGTTGACTTCATTAAAGCGTGTCCAAGGCCATGTGGTAGTATAAATTTCGGTCGTTCCTGCCGGTATAATCAGGCATACATTGGAGATTTTCAGTGACATCTTCCGGGTTTCTTTGTCATAGAGGCTGTCTCCAAAGGTTCTCCATGAAGTACAATATGGTGGGGTGAGCTTGTTGACATACAGGTTTTTTATATTGAGGTAATTGCGTTTTGTATGATCTATATCAGGTTCTACTTTCCTTGCACATAACGCATAGTTTCCAATATCCAGAATAGTGGACGGGATTTCAAAGTCTGTCCAGTCCCTGTGATTGTAGAAGGCTGAATCTTCGAGAATCTGTATGCCAAATGGCAGTTTGGGTGCATGTATCCCCATACAGTTGCCAAAGGCGTTGCACTCTATTTTCTTTATATTTGACGGAATGACGATGTTGTTCATACCGCATCCGTAGAAACAATATCTCGGAATAGTTGTCAGGAACCTGTTGCCTTCTTCAAACTCAAAGGTTGCTCCCGGACAGTACATAAAGGCCTCTTTGCCGAGATATTCTATTGTCTTGGGTATTCTTATGTTCATCAGGCTTGACTTCTTGAAAGCGCCGTCTCCGAACAAGTAGATCCAGGGTGTGTCTTCCGGCCAGACGATTTTGTTCATCATTGTACATCCGCAGAAAGCGTAGTCGCCGATATAGCTCAGGCTGGAGGGTAACTCTACTTCTCTGAAGGAGCACTCTGCATTGTAGCGGCGCTCTGCAGCGGTGGTTCGCAACCTGAAGGCATTTTCTTCAATGCCTATTACGGTCAGTATAGTGTCAGGGGTGCCCTTGGATGCATCTCCGGGGAGAGTGACTGTTTCGGGAATCCTGAGGCGCCAGCGGTCGTAGGTGGCATTGGGGCAGTAAGCCACTTCGCAACACCATTCGTCAAGATATAACCTGTTATAATATAACATCATTCCGTCAAGATTCTTTTGACAGAAATCCCATGCCCGTATATTCTGTCCTCCCCAGAGACATACAAGAAGTAAGAACAGCGCTCGTTTCATAATATATTGAATTATTGTTGTTGAAAATGATGCTTGTGTGATGAATGCCGTCCCGAAGGCCGGTTTTCTTATTTTACCAGTATTTTTTTGCCGTTGTGTATGTAGATTTTGCCCTTTTGCGGGTGTGAGGTTTCTATTCCGTCGGTGTCATACCATGTGGCGTTATCCTTTTTCCTGACCGTTATGGGCTGTATGCCTTCGGGTGCGGGCATTTCCCTGATGCCTCCCTTGAAGACCTGCGTGGTCCATCCTGCGGCGATATAGGCGTCTTTCCTGCCGTATGGTACAGTCAGTACGCATGTCGGCGAGATGTCCTTGAATGCGTCTTTCCCGAAGGCG
>CACYCZ010000077.1 GCA_902773055.1 uncultured Bacteroidales bacterium | reverse complement strand
TCTATCTGTTGATTGGCATAAGCATCCTGCATAAATTCAGTAATGGCAAGAAAGCGTTCGCTGCCTTCATTCCTGCTCTGGTCGCCAGAAAAACCATAGTTGGTGCGGAGAAGATAGCCGTGGGGAGCAACGGCAGGGTTGTTGGCGTCATATTTAATGTAGCCATCATTGCCTACTTCGTAGTAGGCGCAACCTCCATGAGCATCCATTACGCCGAAATTTGTGTTTACGCATAATGGGCGTTGGCGCTTGTCTAACAAGGCTTCAAAGTCCTCCAGTGTGGCACACTCGCCTAATGCAATACGCATGATGACACCTTCGTATTCCTCTTTCTCGTTCTTCTTGTTCAGATTATAGTTGGCTGTATTGATAATGGCAAAGCCTTTTTCGTTGTGGCCTCCCCATATTTCTTCGGGAATGGTGTCTTGCGCATTGGCAAGGCCGATGTATCTGTATTTGGGACCTTGGCGCTCTATACATATATTATTTAAAGCTCCTGTGTCGCGGTTTTTGAAAATCATAGGCCTGCCGTCCTTGCTGGCTTTGGCACTGACGATGACAGAAGTGCAACCAATGGTATGGCAGGCAGAGAGTATGAAAAAAAATAATAAAAAAAAGCGTCTCATGTTGTATGTCAATGTTTAAGTGGGGTTGCGGGATTCCCTCCGACTACGGTCATTGGGGGGACGTCTTTTGTGACAACAGCACCGGCTCCGATAACAGCTCCTTTCCCAATCTTGACGCCGGGAAGAATGCAGGCATTTTCGCCAATCCATACGTTGTCCTCAATGATGACAGGCCCCTTGGAATACAGTTCGCGTGAGCGTGGGGGAAGGGCAAGCTCTTCAGGAGTCGTCTTGCCGTGACTGTGGTCAGTGATAAGTACGTTGCTGCCAACGAGAACATGGTTGCCGATACTTACTTTTTGGATCACCCCGATATGAACGCGAGAGTTGAAAGTTACGTCATTACCGATGATGAGTTCGGGAATATTTTCGGGGCGTTTTATACATTCCAGACGCAGTCCGGCGAGTGAACTGAACCCGTTGCCGATGGATATATATTTGCCACCGCTGAGGAATTCAATGCCTTCTACGTTGCATTTCTTTCCTGTGCTTTTCAATTGATATCTGAAACGGTTGGAAATTACTCTGGTACGGAATCGTTTCCATTGATGTGCGAAACTTTTTGGCCAGATGAGAGCAAAAAAGTTCGTGATAATGAAGGTCAGGATCTTAATTACTGGGTGGAAAATTTTCTTTACCCAATGGGATATCATCTTATATGAGAAAAGGAAACGAATGGCAGACCATACGATGCGAAATATTCCCAATTCGTCTTTCATAATGTTCCATGCTCCGTCTAACTTAAAATGGTTGGGCTTCTTCAGAACAACGTAGTTGAAGAAATACGGAAAGATAAAATCGCTGATTTTATTTTTCAACAATAGAAGAGAATTCATGGATATGCCATGATCTTCAAATTCCTCAAAAATCCTGACTAGATTTTTAACAAAGACTTCAAAGACGTTGTAGCCGCCGTTGTTCTGCAGTTCAACTCCAGAGTCGAAAAACGGCAGATTGACGATAAGATTTTTTTCGCCACGCAATGTGGCTTGCAGATGGGCTGGAACCTGGATGAGATGGGTATCAAAATATTTTTCCCATTTGATATTTCGGATATATTCTGTTCTGTCAATATTGGAACTCATATATGTCATGATGACATTGATTTTGTTCAGGAATTCATCTTGATCCTCATATGGGTGGAAAGCCATTTTGTCTCTGCGCTTGAGGCTAAGGTGAACAAGTCCGTAGTCTTCGGCTTCCAGATGATTGAGCAGTTGGTGAAGATGGGCTGTCAGAAGGTAGTCGTCATCACCGAGGAGCCATACGTATTTGCCAGTCGCTTTCTGAAAACATTGCATGAAATTGCGATCGGCTCCCAAGTTTTCGCTGTTGCGCAGGTAGATAAAATCCAGTTTACTTTTGTATGTGTTGGCTATTTGTTCGGTACCGTCAGTTGAGCAGTTGTCTGAAATGATGATTTCTAACCGATTCAAATCCTCTGCCTTGATGTTGAGGAGGCGTTTGAATTGCTCTTTGAGGCATTGAGCCCGATTGTAGGTTGGAATACACAGGCTCAGGACTTTTTGCTGAGGCGTGTCATAAGAAAAACTTAATTGTTGTGCCATAGTTTTCTTTTTGTTTTAAATATGTGGTAAGCCCATGGTGTCAGTGCGATGGTGATGAGACAGTAGCCGGCCGTAATACCATTGGTCCCCCAAATGTGTCCGATACCTATGGTAGACCCGCAACATAGTATGGCTGTTACGACGGAGTAGGTAAGGAAAGGTTCCTGTTTATGACAGCGCAGATAGGTTGCCCATGCTGTGATGAATTGGTTTACAAACTCCGGGAGCATCATGAGCATCAGGGGAATGTATGGAAGGAAACGGTCAGCAAGGTTTACTTGACTGATGATTATATTGAAGTGGCGGAAACAGAATATGAAAGTGAAAAACGCAATCAGGCAGGCACCGTTGACGCTTACGGCTTGGCGCACTGTGTAATAGAACAAGCGGTCTAACTGGGAATATTGCTGTTGTTCAATAAGTCCGGAGTAGGTGGGAATTTTGGTAGAGGTCCAGCTGTATGTCAGTGCCTGTATACCAGTCAGTACGGTGAGAGTCATTCCCATTTGCCCTGCTGCCACGGCTCCGTCAATAGCAAAGATGACGGGATTGAATAGCTGGAAGATGAAGTAGCCGCTGACCCAGCTGACAGCAATTTTCCACTGGAAGGGCAGTATCTCCTTGCGGTATGAAATGTGCTCGGTTATTGCTGTCTTGTGAACATTCCAGATGATTCTGCCTAAGGGGGTACATAACAGGAAGAAGCATGAAATGACGATATAGACGATATTGCCGATGCTCAGGGCATAAAGTTTTGCTCCCAGAGCAAAACTGATGAGGACGCTGATGAGATAGAATGTGTACTTGTAGAAATAGTACCTTTGGACGTCTTGAACTTTGCCCAGGCCTTGCAGGTATGAGAAGATTGGGGTTATCAGTAGGTTAAGTGCTGTGGTGAAACATAGGATAAGCCATGGGGTCTGCCAGTCGATACTGTTATCCTGTCCTCCGTATTGGTCAAAGAATGAGTATCCGCCGATGACGAGTGAAAGGAGCAGGATGGCGGAAAAAAAAGTATACCATTTGGTGCAGAATCGCAGCAGGGATGCGAGGCGTGAGCGGTAGCGTTCTTCTCCTCTCAGCGTAGTGCCTTCCCATGTGAGGTGCGCCACGTCATGGGCAACATATTGGGTAATGACTGTATTCATTCCCAGTTCAAAGAATACCTGAATGGCGAGAATGCTTTTAAATGTATAGTAATAGCCCTGTTCTTCCCCGTTGAGACATTTCAGGATAAATAATGCCGTCAGAAACCCTCCTCCTGCTGAGACCATTTGTCCTGCGGAGGAGTAGGCAATGGATTTGTCGATGCCGAGTTTCTTTGTTAGCCACATGTGTATTATTCAAACAGTGTGTTGTTGAGAGCGAGGTGTGTAAAATCTCTCAGATATTGCTGGTTGCCGGCGATGTAGATAAACTGGTCGTCTATTTCAAGCCTGTGCACCTTGGGAAACTGTTGGAGTTTTCCCTCGCTATAGAGGTCTCCCAACTGTTCCAATATGGCAGAGGCAACTCCTCCGCTTTTCTGGTGTTCGTCTATGACGATGATGTTAGTGTGTTTATCGGCTAAGGCTTTCAGTTGTTCTCTGTTGATAGGCTTTACGAAGGGGAGGCTGTAGATAGCTGTATTGATGTTGTTGTCTTTTACCCAGTTGACAGCATAGTGGAGAATGGAGCCAGATGCGATAATGGCAGACTTCCCCGTGCTTTCCCTGTAGCAATGGATGTCTCCAATATTCATGGTGTAGGGTTGTGTGTATATCTCTTTTTCTCCGGCTTTTCCCAGTCGTATGTACATGCAGCCGTCGTATGATGCCGAAAGGTGTGTGATGATCCTGGCTTCTGACGGGTCAGAAGGTGAACAGATGACCATGTTGGGCAGTGTCCTCATCATGCCTATATCTTCGGTGGCATGGTGGGATACTCCGGAACTGCCATAGGCGAATCCGGCACCGACGGAAACAACCTTGACGTTACCGCGATAGTAGCATACGTCATTGCGTATCTGCTCTATGCAACGCAGGGTGGGGAAGTTGCCTATGGAGTAGATGTATACGTTGTATCCGTTCATGGCAAGTCCGCTGGCAATGCCAACCATGTTCTGCTCGCAGATGCCTACATTGATGAAGCGGTCGGGAAATTCTTCTGCAAATGGGGTTACCACATTGTAGCCGAGGTCTCCTATCAGGAGGAATATTTTCTCATTAGAGCGTGCTTCTTCAATAAGTTGTTGGATGAATGCTGTTCTCATTGCAGTTCCTCCTTTGCTATTTTAAGTTCCTCGTCATTGGGATTGCGGTAATGCCACAGCAGTTGTCCCTCCATGAAACTGACTCCCTTGCCCTTGATGGTGTCTGCTATGATGACCGTGGGCTTGGTTGTTTCGGCCTGGAAGTTCCGCAGGGCGTTTTCTATTTGTTCAAAGTCGTGGCCGTCAATCCTGATGACGTTCCAGTTGAAGTGCTTGAATTTGTCGTCGAGTGGTTCCAGTGCCAGTATGTCCTTGACGTTGCCCATGCTCTGAATCTTGTTGTAGTCAACGATGAGACACAGGTTTGCCAGTCTGTGGTGTCCGGCAAACAGGATGGCCTCCCAGTTTGACCCTTCGTCCAGTTCTCCGTCTCCTGTCAGGCAGATTACGTTGGCATTGGTCTTTGCGGCCTTTGTCGCGATGGCCTGCCCTATGGCAACGGGAAGCCCATGGCCCAGGCTTCCTGTGGATATTTCCACACCGGGCACCTTGTGGCTGCAGTGGGTGTAATATATGGAACCATTGTCACCATAGGTGTTCTTGAGTTCTTGGGGGTCAAGGAATCCTGTCAGTGCCAGTGTTGAATACAGTGCGGCACAGCAATGTCCTTTACTTAAGATGAAACGGTCTCGCTGTGGGTCGTCTATGTTGCTGGGCGAAATATTGATGATGTCACCTCCATAGATGACGGTAAGCAGGTCAACCATGGAGAGGGCTCCTCCTGTATGGGAAGTCCGTGCATGGTGAGCTAGTTCTAAGGTGAGTATTCTGATTTTCTTGGATAGTTCTGTATAGTTCTGCCGCATGGGTATCAACAGTTATTTGTTCATATATTGTTCTATCTGTCTGGTGCAGATGGTGTATACATCTTCTTCTCGGTAGTGTCTGTACCAGTCTACCGTATATTCAACGGCTTCATCAAGATTCAGTTTCGGGTGCCATTTCAGACGGCTCTTGGCCTTGCTGATATTCAAGGTCAGCAGATTAGCTTCGTGCAGGGCGTTGGGGTCAGAAATATCTTTAAGTTGTCCTTTCCCGTATGCTGTGATGACTTTTGAAGCGACATCCCATACGCTGGCAATGCTGTCTTCCTCGGGGCCGAAGTTCCATGCTTCACAATATTCTGTTGGGTGTTCCCACATAGTCTTGGCCAGAAGGAGGTATCCGCTCAGGGGGTCCAATACGTGCTGCCATGGCCTGACAGCCTTAGGAGAGCGTATCTCTATGTCTTTGCCTGCTTCAAGAGCTCTGATGCAGTCGGGAACAATGCGGTCCTTGGACCAGTCTCCTCCGCCGATGACGTTGCCGGCCCGTACGCTGGCAATACTGATACCATGTTCATCGTACTGCCTGGGGTTGAAGAAACTGCGTCGCCATGAAGATATGGCTATTTCGGCTGCTCCCTTGCTGGCTGAGTAGGGATCGTAGCCTCCCAGCGGATCATCTTCGGTGTAGCCGGTCAGTTGCTCCTTGTTCTCGTAGCATTTGTCAGTGGTGATCATGACACCGACTTTGACACTGGGAGTGACGCGCATGGCCTCCATGACATTGATAGTACCCATGACATTGGTTTCAAAGGTATCAAGCGGATAGGTGTAGCTGAGTCTTACCAGTGGCTGGGCGGCAAGGTGGAAGATGATGTCGGGCTGCCACTCGGTAATGATTTCCTTGATCCAGTGGCCGTTGCGAATGTCGGCACGGGCATCGAAGTCTATGAGCCGCCCTATCCCGGAGAGGGCGTAATTGTCTCTTTCTGTATTTTCCTCCTGGGCGATACCTGCCACGACAGCCCCCATCTGTTGCAGCCATATGGCCAGCCATGAGCCTTTGAATCCTGTGTGCCCGGTAATGAGAACACGTTTGCCGTTGTAAAATTGATATAGGTCAGTCATTGCTGTATCTGTGTAGGAGGAAGATAGATGTTGTTTATTTGCCTGCCAGACATTCGTTGATGAATACCGTCATGTGGATTTGGTGTTCTCTGACACTTTGGTACAGTTTATATTGGTTTTGCGTCCTGACAAGATTGTGCTCGGGGTAGGTAATCTTGTAATAAGTGTCACCGTTGAGATAGTCTGTCAGGAATCTTACAGCCTGCATATAAGGGAACAGCTGAGTGGCATAGGGAATGTTTTCTATTTCTATGGGTAACAGGAATTTGCTGGCTGTTTCAAGATAGCCCTTGATAAAGGAATGGAAGATGGACAGGTTAAAGTTTACTTTGTCTAAGTCGGGTTCGTCCTCCTGGCTGGTGTTGGCGGCGGTGCGCAGGAAGTCACCGATGTCAGAGAAAACAAAATTGGGCATTACGGTGTCGAGGTCAACGACACAGAGCACATTGTCGTGTTCGTCAAATAACAGGTTGTTGACTTTGGTGTCGCAGTGGCAGATTCTTTTCGGCAGTTTTCCCTCGCGGTACAGGCGTTCACCCTTGCACATTTCCACTTCATCCTGCAAGAGGGCGTCGACAAGTTCTCTGACTGAAGACAGACGTTGTGCCTTGTCAGCCTTGATGGCATCCTTGAGCTGCTGTATGCGGAACTCCATGTTATGGAAGTTGGGAATGCTTTCACCCAACGGAATATCTATGTCGGCCAGAATGGCTTCAAAATCGCCGAACGACTTGCCGACTTCAAAGGAAGTTTCAGGGGTTACCTCGCTCTTGCTCTTGGAAGGGATATATACCATGACCCG
>CACYCZ010000076.1 GCA_902773055.1 uncultured Bacteroidales bacterium | reverse complement strand
ATAGGCGAATATGCATTTGCCGAATGCAAAAACCTGAATCCTCCCCGTCTCCCCGTAGGACTGAAGATTATAGGCAGCTATGCGTTCTACAACCATCACCAGTGGTCCCAATTGGAACTACCGGAAACTGTTACAGATATCGGTGAATATGCTTTCTGCAGCCCAAAGTCAGATGGGCGATATCTGTGCGTCAATACGCTGTACGTCAATGCCAAAACGCCCCCTTATTGCCTGTCAACAAAGACATTGGGTGATGATACCTATGACAATTCAAAGAGAATGTTTACGTCGGAGATAACTGACCTTGTCTTTGTCGTTCCGGAGAAAACATCCGTATTCTACCAGACCACATCCCCCTGGAACAGGATAGCCATTCCCTGCTACCGCACGCGCGATACGTCGGGCATCCCCTCCGTGACCGCCACGCAACAGGAGGACGCAGAGGAGAGCATTTTCTCGCTCGACGGCCGCCGGCAGGACTTCAGGCAAAGGGGCATCAACATCGTCCGCCACAAGGACGGCTCCGCAAGAAAGGTTTTACAGAGGTAACAAAAAAAGAATCAAACTTCCACTTACCGAGGTTCTTCCTTAGCATATATTGCCTTGGGAAGCCACACACGATAACGCTCCCGCTGATTCCACGTATTACCGGCCGAAGAGAAATCACAGAAATGGATAGTACGCTTGGTTACATTTTCGCGGTAAGCACCGGTTATGGTTTCTAATTGGAAGGCCATCCATATTCCTTGCGGACTTTCAGAAGGAGACATTTCAACGAATCCCTCTTTGTCGGGTACAATGTAGCAACATTCATCAACATCTCCGTCATTGAACCTGCTGTCACGGGCCAAAGTGACAGGACCGCGTTGCAGGGCCAACATGTGATTCAGTTCCATAACGCGAGTACGCATATCCAGTTCCAACTCTATCTTGTCACCGGCATTCCACGTCCGCTCTATCCTGCAGTAGGAACCTTGAACAGCACCCTGAACTACCTGCCCGTTCACCTTAACGACGTTCTGACGGCTCCATGACGGAATTCTCAGTTCCACGGTATAATGTAACGGTTTTGCCGATGCAAGCGTCAACATAACCTGTCCCGTCTGCGGATAAGACGTCGTCTGCTCAACCGACATCTCCACCCCTTCCATCACACCATGCATTACAGATGGTGCATAGAACTGGACCCTCAATGTATTGCTACCCGGCATACTGTATGCCATACGGGGTATCATGGCAAAAGCACGTGGACCATTGGCATTACAGCAGTTAATGTTCAGGCCGCACTGATGCTCACCCTCCATGCGATGGCCTTCAAGTGGCGTGTACTTGTCAATCTGCGAAGCATCGTCCTTCATTGAAGCCATAATGGCATTGAAGAAAGTCTGTTCAATATGGTCAGCATAAATCGCCTTGCCGGTTACCTCAAGCAGGCGCTCGTTGATTTGCATCCATGTAAAGCCTACACAGGTCTCCATCATGTTGTAAGCCGGTATAGTCTGGCGGGCATTACCCCGATACCAGCACTCGTTGGCAGCACCGGAACCACACACATTGATTTCTTCAGCCACGATATGCTTCACAACCTGTTCAACGACATCGACATAGTCAGGCCTGTTTATTACCTTGGACAATTCCAGCAATCCCACATAGCAGGACATCATCTCATAGGCCTTCTGACCATTATTATGAGACCACCACTTGTCATGCGGGACGGGGAAACGCTCATACACGGGTACATCAGCCTTGGATATCAGCTGAGGACCATCAGGTTCCTCCATATCCTTGACAATCCATTGAGCAAAATCAAGATACTTTTTTTCCTTCGTGTCATTATATAAAAACATCAGCGGCTCGAGGATAGATATCGGAGCCATACCCTTATAGTTGCCGCAATCATAGATATGAGCCTTGCCCTCCCCTATTTGCGACATCGTATAATCCATCAGGCGGCAAGCAGCCTTAAGAGCCTTCCTGTCACCACTCAGACGATACCATTTCAGCAAACCCAGAATTGTATACTTGCGTCCCCAGACATCCCAGCCACGCAATTGGTGTTGCTTATCATAATTGCCCAGATAACCATCCGGCAACTGACAGGCCAGCATTTTCTTCACACTGTACTGGATGAGCTGGTACAAATCATTGTCGTGGGTATAAATATAGGAACTGATCGCACCTTGTACCCATTTCCCCCAGAACTCAGTTCCCCACATTTCATGCACCTCGTCCTGTCTGGCAAAGACATCTACGATTTCGTCAACATCCTGTTTCATCACTCTCTGACGGATGCAGTCGTCAATACGCTGTCCTACATAGCCTTTAATCTGTATAGACTTTATCCCATCGGTTTCACTCTTTCCGGCTTTCACCCCAGAACACATATTCAGACACAGCAGAAGAAAGAACAAATTAATATATCTCTTCATATTGTAGTTATTGATTGACATGTTTACAAAATATTCTTACTGATTCGTTCTATATATGCGCCCAAAGCTTTCTCGTCCTTATCGGCAATGATTTTAGTCAGGTTACGCAATTCATTCTGTATCTTGTCCATCTCGGCCGGAGTGCGCGGATTGAACAAGATTTCGCGCAACAGATTGCCATCCTCGCTCAACACACCTTTTGCAATGGCGAGATGGCGCTTGAACGTCGTTCCCGGTGCCTCCTGATGTTTCATTACAGCAGAAAACACGAAAGTGGAAATAAAAGGAATCGACAGAGAATAAGCCACAACTTCATCATGTTGTGTAAACGTATATTCACATATATTTAATCCGAGTCTGGAGTAAATATCCTTGAAGAATATGCGCCCCATATAGTCTCCTTCACTGATAATAATGGCATTCTCATTGCTCAGTTGCCCAAGATTGGCAAAGGTAGGGCCAAACATGGGATGGGTAGACACATAACGGAAGCCACATCTGTCATAGTATTCCTTCAGGTTTGTCTTGACCGATGCGATATCACTGAGGATACAATCCTTCGGCAGATAAGGTGTGATAGCTTCAAAAACATCTATCGTATGATTCAGCGTAACTGCATTGATGACCAATTCCGGCTTGAAAGCCTCAACCTCCTGAAGCGAAGTGAAACGCTGCGTATTATACATAAAACGCAATTTCCTGACATCGACTTCGTACACTGCAGTTTCGTGGTCAAAACTCAACAAATCAACAAAAAACGAGCCCATTTTACCGGCTCCCAGAATTAATATTCTCATCGCCCTACTTATTGATTAGCTCTATCTGCTGACGGACACTCTCTTCATGGATAGATTCAAACACAGAACGCATAAAATCACTGCTCATTCCGCACAGGATACCCTGGGCACCGCGTTTACTGATAATTTCATCATAGCGGCCAGGCTGAACAACAGCCATATTGTGTTCTTTCTTGTACTCTGCTATCTCACGGCTAATGCGCATACGTTTGGACAACACCTCAATGATTTTGTCATCAAGTGCATCAATCTGCTTGCGCAATGCCCTCAGGCTCTCGGTAGCCTCACTTGTATTACGGATAATCAGTTTGTCAAGTATAAAACTCAGTACATCGGGCGTAATCTGCTGTTTAGCATCACTCCAAGCCTTATCAGGTTCACAATGGCTCTCTATCATCAAGCCATAGAAGCCCAAATCCATAGCCTGCTGACTCAAAGGAGCGACCAACTCCCGACGCCCGCCCATATGGCTCGGATCACAAAAGATAGGAAGGTCCGGGATACGACGCATCAACTCAATAGGAATATGCCACATCGGGAGATTCCTATATATAACCTTCTCATACGCCGTAAATCCACGGTGAATAGCCGCAATGCGCTTGATGCCTGCAGCATTCAGGCGCTCCATCGCACCAATCCATAATTCCAAATCAGGATTTACCGGATTTTTCACGAACACAGGTATATCCACTCCCCTCAGAGAATCGGCAACTTCCTGCACTGCGAACGGATTTGCTGTTGTACGGGCACCTATCCAAAGAATATCAATACCAGCTTTGAGAGCCAGCTCTACATGCTTGGCTGTCGCCACCTCCGTAGTTGTAAGCATACCTGTCTCCTGCTTAACCTCCTGCATCCATGCCAGTCCTTTCTCGCCAATACCCTCAAAACCTCCGGGTTTGGTACGTGGCTTCCATATTCCGGCACGGAAAATCTTAATGCCTTCTGCTGCCAGATTTCTGGCTGTCGACATTACCTGCTCTTCAGTTTCAGCACTGCACGGACCTGATATGACTATAGGCCGTTTATCCTCTATACCCGATATATTCAACGGTTGTAATGCTAATTCCATTGTATCATTTGTTTTTAATTATTTCTTGAAAATCTTCCTAATGCGCTCCAAGGCTTCCTGCATTTTCTCCTTTTTGGCACACAACGATATGCGGATATACCGCTCACCGTTTTTGCCAAAGATAAAGCCGGGAGTGATGAATACGTGTGCTTCATTGAGTACCTTTTCTGTCAGTTCCTCAACATGCCCATAGCCGTCAGGTATGCGTCCCCACAGGAACATCCCCACCTGCCTATGATCAAAAACACATCCTAAAGAGTCCATAATCTGCTCAGCTATACCCCTGCGCTCTCTGTAGACTTCTACATTGAATTTCTGATGCCACATATCATCATTCTGATACGCGGTAGCAGCGGCCAGTTGGATAGCCCTGAATGTACCACTGTCAATGTTACTCTTTATTTTTAAGACCCAACTCACAAACTCACTGTTTCCAGCAAGCAGTCCTACACGCCATCCAGGCATGTTATGGCTTTTACTCATAGAATTGAATTCTATGCAACACGATTTTGCTTCTGGTATCTGGAGTATACTCAGATGCTCCTGTCCTAAAATAAAGCTGTACGGATTATCATTCACTATCAGTATGCCATGTTTCTGACCAAATGCCACAAGTCTTTCATAAGTCGCCCTCTGAGCAGGAGCACCCGTTGGCATATTGGGATAGTTGGTCCACATTAGTTTGACACCACTTAAGTTCATCGATTCCAATTCGCCAAAGTCGGGCTGCCAACCTGTTTCCTCTCTCAGGTTATACTTTATCACTTCGCATCCCAATATTTTACTCAAACTGGAATATGTAGGATAACCGGGATCTGGCACCAGGACTTTGTCACCGGGATTACAGAAAGCCAACGTAACATGCAGGATTCCCTCCTTGGAGCCTATCAGAGGTTGTATCTCGCTTCCGGCATCCAGTTCAACACCATACCAGCGCCTGTACCATGCAGCCATAGCCTGTCTGAGTTCAGGAGTACCCATTGTGGGCTGATATCCGTGAGCCGACGGTTTCTCGGCTTCCCTGCACAAGGTTTCTATAGTCTGCGGCGAAGGCGGCATATCCGGACTGCCTATTGCCAAACTGATGATATCCTCACCTGCAGCATTGCGTACAGCTATCTCCTTCAGTTTACGGCTGAAATAATATTCACTCACCTGAGACAGACGGGCTGCAGGACGAATATCCACGCTATTTATCACTTTCATATTCTCCTAATATTTTCAATTGTTGGGTCAAAGGACCAATGGCTTCTATACTATGCCTGTACAACTGATAATCAGTGTAGGTCAAATCTACATAAAAAAGATATTCCCATTCATGCCCGATAATAGGCAGAGACTGTATCTTGGTCATGTTGATATGATAGAACGAAAATATAGACAGCACCTGGCTCAACTGCCCGCATTCGTGATGAACGCTAAATACAATGCTGCTCTTGTTGCTGCGGGATACGTCTCTCAGCTCATCGGCATTCTGCGGACTGCTCAGGACGAGGAAACGGGTGTAATTGTGCTTGTTGTCCTCGATGGCTTCGTGCAGGATTTTCATGCCATAGATCGGGGCGACCTCTTTGGCACATATTGCGGCATGTCCGCGCAGGTTATGCCTTTTTATTATCTCTGCGGCCCCGGCCGTATCATCCGCTTCCACCAGCTTGCATTGCGGCATTGATTTCAGAAACCGGCGGCACTGCATCAGCGCTACCGGGTGGGAATTAATCTCCACTATATTTTCCGCCTCATCCTCCGGCAGACAGAGCAGGCTGTGCTCTATATGTATCTTCTGCTCGCCCACAATGGTCACACCGCTGTCACGCAGCAGTTCGTAGTTATGCAGCAGGCTGCCGGCTATCGTGTTTTCTATTGCGCATACGCCATACACGGAGCTGTCTTTCTGCATAGCCGCAAACAGATCCTCAAAGGAATCACAGCAAATTAGCTCCAAATCCTCGCCGCCAAAAAACCTATGGGATGCCACATCGTGGAAACAGCCCCTGATTCCCTGTATAGCCACCTTTCTCATACGTCTATAAATCTCCATCCAGTCTTTTTGTCAAAAAATCCCGCTCTTTCGGAGCGGGACCATATTATGACTCATCTTTTTTTTCAACCATTTCACAGCGCACCGCCTCACCATTTATTTCAAGGAAAAGCAATAAAAGTAAAAGCCGAAAAATACGCCTGTCGTCATGACCTAATTACCAATTTTGACTGCAAAAATACAACAATGTTCAAAAACCACAATAAAAATCCTGCCTTTTTTCAACTTTTTGCATAACTTTGTTACGAATCACTCAAAACAGACACTGACTATGAAATCTATTTTGCTGCTATTTGCTATCCTGCTTGTTGGATACGGTCCGCTCCATGCCCAGCTCAGGGAGAGCGTCACATGGACCAGACTGAACTGCCAGGGAATAAACCTCCCTGTCATCGGACGCTTACAGACCGTTGGTCCTGACGGCACGGGCAATTCCTATTGGTCGATAGGATGCGAAACCCTTGACCGCGACTACAGCGACTTCAGTAAATATAAATCCTATCTCAAGGAACTTGGGGTAGGATACGCCCGCATACAAAGCGGCTGGGCCAAGACCGAAAAGGAAAAGGGGAAATATGATTTCCGCTGGCTGGACGTCATTGTTGACGGTCTGTTGGAAGAGGGCATCAGGCCTTGGATATGCCTATGCTACGGCAACCCCCTGTATGCTACCGAGGCTGACCTTAATGCCCGCATTTTTACAGACAGATCCACTATGGAAGCATGGACAAAATATGTAAGGGCTACGGTAAGACACTACAAGGGAAAGGTGACTATGTATGAGGTGTGGAATGAACCTGATGGCGGCAATGGCATCAAGAACCCGGAGCACTACGGAGATCTCTTCGCTGAGACGGGAAAGGCTATCCGCAAGGAGGACGGCAATGTCCTGATTGCAGGTTTCGGTATATGTTCGCCTGCCCGCACCGACTATTTGAAGAAAGCCATGGACCGCATCAAGGAAAGAAACGCCGTTCAATATATGGACAAAGTAACTTTCCACGCCTATTGGGCCAATCCGGATGACGTTACACCCAGCATCTTAAACATGCAGAAATTATTGAAGGGCTACTCTCCACACATTGGTCTGCTGCAAGGAGAATCAGGCTGCCCCTCCCAGCTGGAATACGGACATGCTCTCAAGAACAAGGAATGGAGTGAATACCAACAAGTAAAGTGGGATTTGCGACGCATGATTAATGATTTCAGCCTGGGTATTCCTTCCAGTATTTTTACTTTTGTTGACTTAAACTATGGTTGGATGCTCCAGTCATTCGGTATGATCAGAATGAATTTGAAAAACGAGCCTATATATAAGCGTCCCTCTTTCTATGGGGTGCAAAATATGGTCAGTGTCCTGACAACAGAAACTCAGCCCGACAATAAGATAGAAGCAGAATGCCCAAACGGGAAGACCGTCAGTTGTGTAGGGCTCCAACGCAAAGGCAGAACCATCGGGTATATGCTTTGGTTCAGCGATGATGTTCCTACAGCCAATTTAGACAGGCAGAAAGTTACTGTTATTATCAAAGGGGCAAATCTTCATAATATTGCCTATGTTGACATGGTGACGGGAAAAGTACACGACATGTCTTCTCTGGTCGTCGGCAGGTTTCCCGACAACACGATGAAATTGACCAACATTCCGCTTTGGGATGCGCCAATCCTAATTATAGAAAGGGATGCCATCAAATTCCGATGACATCCCTTTGACCATTTGGACTTAGGATTCCGCCACTTCAACAGTGCTTGGATTCCCTTCAAACAGACAAATAGTGATTAATCGGGCACTGATCTAAAATCCATAAGGGTTGATACTCTTATAGAAATTATTCATACTTTCTTCCAGATTTTCTTCACCTTTCAAGTCTTCCGGGATAAGTTCCGCAGCCTTCTGCTCATCAGTTTTAGCACCAGGTTCATTGCCCATACTACGCTTGACCTCTGCCCGCAGCCGATATGCAGGAATAAAATCCTCTCTCATATTTATTGCTTCGTCCAAGACAGTCAGAGCCTGCTCAGGACAATGTCTATCCATTGCTATACGAGCCAATTTCATCGGAGCCTCTATATTAAAAGGATCAAGCTCCAATATCTTCTGATATGCCACAACAGCAGCATCGACATCACCTTTTGCTTCATGTATCATCCCCTGCAGCAGATAAGTTTCATCTGTCGCAGATTCCATTTGAATCATATTGTTCAAATCAATTTCTGCTTCGTCCAGTTTGTGTTGTTCATAATATGCACGAGCCCTCAGCAACCGGACTGAAATATATGCTTCATTCTTTTCAAGCAGTTTTGTCAGATACTTTTCAGCTGTTGCATATTCACCTTGACAGAACTTGCTACGGCCGAGAATATACAGAGCATTGTCATCATCAGGTCGGAGTTCCAATGCCTTTTGGGCATAATTCTCCATTTCAGTCCAATCCTGCATCTGCTCGGCTGCAATAGCGGCGTCCAGGAAGAGCTGGATATTTTCACTGTTTGCTTCTTGAAGAGACTGCAGAATCGGCAAAGCCTTTGAACCTTGGTGCAGAAGAATGTAACATTCAGAAAGGGAATATCTTGTATCATTATCCTCTTGATATTCCAGTGCAGCCAAAAAGCATTTTACCGCATATTCTATATGCTGGCTCTGCATCGCCCGAAGCCCGTCATCACGAAGCGTTTCAAATTTATATCTCCGCTCGTGTTCTTCTTCTGCTGCATCTGCTGCTACGTCAGCAGAAGATTCCAGCCCTGCATTCTCATCATCTGCAATAATGTTTTTATCATCAGCTTTTACCTTCTCTACCGGAGTTTCATTATGTACTTCCACGGGCTGCGCATTACTGCCCGCCAATCCAAATATTTTTTTCAAAAATTTCATCTTGTATACTTTGGGTTAATAATCATCTTGGACATAGCATTTTTTTGATGGTAAACAGAAATCTCACTTTTGACGAATTCTGCCCTGTTACACTGATATATATCCACGAAGCGCTGAGGATTCATATCTGCAAGAGGGAACCAACTACTTTGTATCTGCAAAGCAATACGGTGCCCCCTGCGGAAGGTGTGCGCTATAGGTTGCAAGCGTATGGGCACGACTGTCCTAGCCCGAGGCACGAAGGGAATACCTTTTGCAAAGCCTTCTCTATACCGCCCGCGCATAATATCCATCCTAACAGGAAGTTCATAGCCGTCAAGTACACGTCCTGTCCTTTGATGCTGCCTGCTGTAATCGTCAGGATAAATGTCAATCAATTTTACCACGAAATCGGCATCTGTAGTAGATATTGATACCTGCAAAGTAATATCCACATCACCACACAATGTCACATCTTCCTGAAGCGGAGCTGTCTTGAAACTCAATACATCGGGACGACGTTCTGCAAAGCGTTGGTCACTTGTCATGTACTCGGCAGGGCGTCTGTACCATATTCCATCTATATAAGGCACCGGATGATCGGGGTCAGAAATATACGATGACACCGACACTTCTTCAGTCGGTTCCTTCTGACTCAGCACACCGTCTTGATGAAGATAAAAAACATGTCCTGCCTCTTCTATAGGCCATTGAGACATGGCGTGCCACCTGTTTTCACCTGTATAGAATATTCGTATCCTTTTCTGTTCTTCTACCGATGTGTCGGCATTCTGAAGATAATGGTTCAAAAAGGGATACTCTATTTTTTCCTGATAATATTCAGCCTGATTCTCATCACCAAACCCATAGAGTCCCAATTCATTCCTGTCACTATTGTTCCAGCCTCCGTGTTGCCAGGGGCCCAGAGTAAAATACAACGGGGTAGCAGGGCTTTGCTCCGCAATGGCACGATACAACTGACATGCACCATAGTTATCCTCTGCATCCCATAATCCGCCAACAACCATTATGGCTGGTTTGATATCCTTCAGGCGGCTTCTGTAATCACGCGCCATCCACCAGTCATCTTCGTCAGGATGCTGGCACATTTCCGTCCAAAAGGGGACTTCTCCCCGAAACATTTCGGAGAGGTCCTTTATACTTCGCGTCAGGAAAAAGCCATATTCATCACTGTCCACAAACTCAGGGACATCAGGGTTCTTCCCCACTTCGGGACGGATGCGGCAGTGTCTGTTGGTAAAACTGAATGCATCCCTGACAAAAAAGGCGCCGTTGTGATGGAAGTCATCCCCTCTGTACCAGTTAAATACCGGAGCCTGAGGCACAGCTGCCTTAATGGCTTTATGGCCACACAGGGCACCTTGTATAGCATAGAAGCCACAATATGAATTTCCTGTCATAGCTATATTCCCGTTGTGACCGGCTACATGCTTCAGCAACCAGTCACAGGTATCATATGTGTCAGTTGCCTCATCAAAGTCCTTCTTTCCGTGGTGTAGAGGTAACAGAGGGCGGATATCGACATAATCACCCTCACTCTTTCCCTTTCCACGGACATCCTGAAAGACAAAAATATAGTTGTCCTCTGCATACTTGTGCCATCCGCGCCAGAGCGCACTCTCCCATGCCGAACCATAAGCACACTCATAAGGAGTGCGTCTGTACAATATGGGGCTTTTTCCCGAATAACCTGTCGGGACATATATGGCTGTATACAGCCTCGTCCCGTCACGCATGGGTATCAACACTTCAGTTTTTGTATAATGATGTTCTACCCATGCTCTGTCTATAGGCATGACCCGGACAGCCATGCACACAAATATAATTCCTATCAAGAACCGCCTCATATCATTACGTCCTATAATATTGCAAAGTTAAGCAATTAAAAAAAAACAGACGGAAAACTATCCGTTTCATTGTCTCATAATACAAAAAGAACTAAATTTGCACAAACATTATCATACGCAACAATACATCATATATTTATCATAATCATGAGACAAATTAAGATTTTCGGAGCCTTCATGCTGCTCCTCGCATTCTCATGGGGAATCTCTCCCATGAATGCCGCACAGCGCAACAACATTATTTTTGACACCGACATGGGCAATGACGTCGACGACGTCATGGCGCTGGACTTGCTTCTGAAATACCATGAAGCAGGCAAGATCAACCTCCTAGCCATCATGGGGAACAGGCAGGCTGAATCCTGTTGTGCATTCATCGATATGTACGACACATGGTTCGGATACCCCAACATTCCCATCGGTCAGGTCATCAACGGTTCCAACCCGACTCCCGAAGAGAAATCCTATGCCCAGAAAACTTTAAGTATGCAGGTTGACGGCAAGCCTATGTTCAAGACCACCAACAGTGACCAACGCGCCTACCCCAACGCTGTCGACCTCTACCGCAAGATCCTGGCCAAGGCTGCCAACAAATCCATCGTCATCGTAAGCGTAGGATTTTCGTCCAACCTCTCCCGCCTCATGGAGACACAGGGAGACCAGTACTCCCCGCTCAACGGTATGGAACTACTGAAACGGAAAGTCAGCTATATCTCTGTCATGGCGGCTAATTTCCTGCCCGGCGCCAAGCCCGAATACAACGTATGGAACGATGTTCCCGCTGCACGCAAATTGTTCACCCAAAGCCCTGTGCCTTTGGTTTTCGGCACATTCGACTTAGGCAAGAAGATTCTGTATCCAGCCACAAGCATCCAGAACGATTTCAAGTGGACGACAAACCATCCTTTTGTCAAGGCCTACGAGTCATACAAGCAGATGCCTTACGACCGCCCCACTTGGGATCCTATCTCAGCCCTGTATGCCTTGGAGCCGAACAACGGTTTCTTCAGTCTCTCCGAGAAGGGCACAATAAGCGTTGATGACAAAGGTGGCACGACATTTAGCCCGAATCCTGCTGGCAACTGCCGCTACATTGTCACGACTTCAGAGCAAAACGAAAAAATCAAGAACTACTTCGTAAAATGCATCTCTAAAAAACCCAAGCACTTTAAGAAGTAATGATTACAGCATAGATAATTACATATCGGGGACAATCTTTTCAAAAAGTTGTCCCCGATATTTTTTTCATCCTTGCATTGTGCAACAATAATTCTTTCCCACGCCTTCAGGAACCCTTTGGGAATAACATGCTCTTAAACTTAGAAAAGGCAGCGTCGGCACGGAGGCCGACGGCTGCCCATCGAAATGAGAGAGGAGTTTATAGTCTGTTCTTTTCCGCATTACCAGCTCCTGTGCCCTTGTACTTCGAGCGGGTGGTGTTGAAACGGTAGGTGGCGGTGAACTGAATGTTTTGCGAGTCACTGTAGTTCCACTTATCGAAGGTCACGCT
>CACYCZ010000075.1 GCA_902773055.1 uncultured Bacteroidales bacterium | reverse complement strand
TGCTTCTGTTTCGTTTTGTTGCCACAGCTTGTTGCAACCAAAGCACCCATCATGCCGATACCCGTGTACAGTAAAGAATTCCTTTTCATATCTTATGTCTGAATTTATTATTCTATGCCTTTGTTTTTTACAGTTCATAATCCATGGAAACTATTCCGCAACAAAAATACCCAATTCTCTTTCAACCACCAAAAAAAGTGTTGAAAAAGAATTGGGTATATCCTGCCCTTTTCGGCAGTCAGGCCGTCCTACTCACTTTTCGGAGCGTCGCCATGATGTTCCCTGCGGGGACCATTATGGTCGCGGCGTTCACCTTGCTGACGGTGGCCGTTGCTGCGCTGACGCGGAGCACGCTCTTCCCAATCTGCAGGTTTATCAAGGAGTACACGGTGGCTCAGGCGGAACTTGCCTGTCTTTTCGTCTATCTCAAGGAGTTTAACGGTTATCTTGTCGCCTTCCTTGATACCGGCTTCTTCCACTGTCTCCAGATGTTTCCATGCTATTTCGCTGATATGCAGCAAGCCTTCCTTGCCCGGCATGAATTCAACGAAGCAGCCGTAGGGCATAATGCTCACTACCTTGGCATCATAGGTAGAACCTACCTCGGGAACAGCTGCAATAGCACGAATCTTGGCAACGGCTGCCTCTGTTGAAGCTTTGTCAACGGCACATACCTGCACCTTGCCTACACCGTCCACTTCGTCAATCGTGATTGTTGCACCTGTCTCCTCCTGAATACCCTGAATAATCTTGCCGCCAGGGCCTATCACTGCACCGATAAATTCCTTCGGAATAACCAGTTCTACGATACGAGGTACCTGTGGCTTCAGGTCTTCACGCGGTTCTGCTATAGTCTCTGTCAGTTTGCCCAGGATATACTCTCGGCCGGCCTTGGCCTGCATCAGGGCTTCTTCAAGGATTTCATATGAGAGTCCGTCGCACTTGATATCCATCTGCGTGGCGGTAATACCGTTTACCGTACCGGTTGTCTTGAAGTCCATGTCGCCGAGGTGATCCTCATCACCCAGGATATCGCTCAGAATGGCATATTTTGACTCTCCCGGATTCTTGATTAAGCCCATGGCTATACCTGATACCGGATGTTTCATGGGCACACCGGCATCCATCAGGGCCAGCGTACCGGCACATACTGTTGCCATGGAGGAAGAGCCGTTAGACTCCAGCACCTGCGATACAACGCGTATCGTGTAGGGGAAATCTGTAGGAATCTGTCCTTTCAGCGCACGCCATGCCAGATGGCCGTGACCTATCTCACGACGTCCTGTACCGCGTTGAGCCTTGGCCTCGCCCGTACAGAACGGAGGGAAATTATAATGAAGCAGGAAACGCATACTGCTGCGATCCAATACGTCATCGACGATTTTTTCGTCCAGTTTGTTGCCCAGCGTCACGGTGCCCAATGCCTGTGTTTCACCGCGGGTAAATACTGATGAACCGTGAGGCATCGGCAGCGGACTGACTTCGCACCATATCGGGCGGATATCTGTGGTCTTACGACCGTCCAGACGCTTGCCTTCATCCAGAATGCAACGGCGCATGGCATCGCGCTCCACATCATTGTAATAGCGGTCTATCATGGCATTCTTTTCCTCAAGCTCTTCCGGGGTGAGGTCGGTATGCTGTTCGGCATAAGCCACCTTGAAGTCTTCGCGTATCTTGGTGAATTCTTCTTCGCGCTTATGCTTGTCGGCGCAAGCACTGGCTGAGAAGGCGTATGCCTTGTCATAGCACTCGCGGCGCACTGCCTCGCGGAGCTCTTCGTCGTTCACCTCATGACAGTATTCACGCTTGACGTCTGTGCCCAGTTCCTTGGACAGTTCCTGTTGCAGGCGGCAATGGGGTTTGATAGCCTCGTGAGCCACCTTCAGGGCCTGGAGCAGGTCCTGCTCTGACACCTCGTCCATTTCGCCTTCAACCATCATGATATTCTCTTCTGTTGCGCCGACCATGATGTCCATGTCGGCATCTTTCATTTGTGCATACGTCGGATTTACAACATATTCGCCGTTTACACGAGCCACGCGCACTTCTGATATCGGAGCCTCGATAGGTATGTCCGAACATGCAAGAGCGGCCGAGGCGGCAAAGCCTGCAAGCGCATCCGGCATATCCACGCCATCTGCTGACAGCAGCATGATATTGACAAATACCTCAGCATGATAATTGCTCGGAAACAGCGGACGCAGTACGCGGTCCACCAAACGGCTTGTTAGAATCTCATAATCTGAAGCACGCCCTTCGCGCTTCGTAAATCCGCCGGGGAAACGGCCGGCAGCAGAGAACTGCTCTCTGTAATCGCACTGCAACGGCATGAAATCTGTTCCCGGTACGGCATCCTGAGCCGCACATACTGTAGCAAGCAGAACTGTATTGCCCATTCGCAAGACGGCCGATCCGTCTGTCTGCTTTGCATACTTTCCGGTTTCAATGGTGATGGTACGTCCATCAGGCAATTGAACCGACTTTGTAATTACATTCATCTTTTAAATTTTTATTGTTTTTACTTTCGTCTGATAAAATCGGATGCAAAGGTAATGATTTTTTGACAGATAAGGCCCCTATAAGTCATATAAAAAACTTTCAGGGGCTTTATCTGGTTTTTCAAGTCTTTCAGGTCAGGACTGTCATTATGGTTCTCAGCGTGTCTTGAAGTCAAATCTCACATCAAGCGGCACGTCGGCATGTCTGAGGTTGATATTGTCACCTTCAAAGGCTTCTGAGTGATGACCGTATTTTGCCTCAAACTCCTGCGCATATTTGCCGTCACCGGTAGCCTGGACTTTCAGCACGAGGCCTGCCAGCTCACCCAGCAGTTCTTCCATCTTGTTCAAGTCCAGTGTATACTGGCTGTTGGGTTTTCTCACGAAGGCGCCGTTCTCGCTGAGATAATTATATATAATGGTATTGGCACGTCCCAGGGCTGAGCCCTCGCCGAAACGCTCTGAGCGTATCAGTGAAACGAAGTATGTCGTCAAGGCGTCACGCTTGGTAAAGATATGCTGCAAGTCAAATTTCTCCTGCAACTTGCATACCAGCCATACACCGGCCACATTGGCTTTTACTTCTTCAAAGGTCAGGGCTGACTTGCCGAGGGCTTCCTCCACACTGCCCTTGCCGTTGACTGTTTCCTTGACACCCAGTCCGTGAGCCACCTCGCGGAATGCTATGTTCCACAGGAATGCCTCTGGCGACATATGCTCTCTGGAGTCCTCGTCCAGCAGCACGGTGCCTGCAGGGTGGATAATACTGTTGTACTTGGCACGGATGACATTTTCCAGCAGGATGGTACGTGTACCCTTGTCCTTCTGTACCTGGGCATCAAAAGGCAGGTTCAGGGCGATGACCTTGATACCGGCATTGGCCTTTCCGGCATAGTACAGTGCATCGCAGGAGAAGATGTTCGACCCTTCGCCCGGCTGGAACTGCTTGTACTCGTCGTCACATGGCAGGTCCTTCTGGAATTCTCCCAGACGGGAAACATACTGCATCAGTTCCTTTGTCTTGGCTTCATTCTTCAGCAGGACATAAGCCTCGTAGGAACGTTTCAGGCCCATCAGTTGGTCGTCGGCTGTCTCATTCGGACCGATAACCAGGTCCATCTTGCTGTCGGTCATGTCCAGCCAGGAGATACCGCTTTCATAGTAGTTGTCGGTCAGCAGGGCGTCGGCCTTGCTCAGCAGGTATTTCTTTACGCTGGGCTTGATGGTGATGTCGGCGGCAGCCTTCAGGTAATTGGCTATCTTCTCCACGTGATTCTTGTAGGCATCATGATACCATACGGTTTCCAGTCCGCCGTTCGCCCCTCGTCTCAGGAGTGTATAGGGACTCATCTTCTCGGGATTGTCATATTGCTCAAATTCTTCTGCCGTCATGTCGGCGGGATAGAATCCTGCACCGGGTGCACGGTCGGCATATCCCTCTACAAATGATTTGCCGTCCAGTCTGTCCCAGGGACCATAGTTGATTTCGGCGTAGGCTCTCTGCATGGAGTCCTTTATGCCGTCAAGCAGCTGCTGCTTGTCACCGAAGTACTGCTCCCAATAGATGGCATCAACTTCATCGGCGGCAAAGCGATACAGGTTCAATACTTCCTTGCCGTTGTCGGAGATACCGCTCAGGTCAGGAGTTTCAATTTTGACAACAGCATAGTCACCTACCTTCTTGACATACGGTGACTGGCTACTGTTCTTGCATGAGGTAACTAATACCAGCGCCACAAGGGCTAAAAATACATTTTTCATATCTATATAGATTTATTATAACATTATCATTATCAATATCTGTGCTGCCACAACGCGGAGGAACATGGTCAGCGGATATACCGTAGCATAGTGCACGGCCACCCGGCTGCTGCCATACATCTGTTCGGCAAAGGTCAGCAGGGCCGGGTCGGTGGTTCCGCCCGACAGCAGGCCACACAGTTTGAAGAAGTCCATTTTCAGGACCAGCCTGCCCACCAGGGCAACGATTGTCATCGGTATCACTGTTATCAGCAAACCGTAGAACACCCACATATAGCCGCCGCTGACGAGACTGCTCACAAAGGTTTCGCCGGCACCCAGACCCACGGCTGCCATAAACAGCGAGATGCCTATCTCTCTTATCATCAGGTTGGCACTCAGTGCCGTGTAGGTCGTTATCCTGAACTTGGGGCCGAAATATCCCAGGAGGATGGATACCACCAGGGGACCGCCTGCCACGCCAAGTTTGAGCGGCTGGGGCATGGAGGAGAAATAAATGGGCGTCATGCCCACCAGGACACCCAGGGCAATACCGAAGAAGATAACCACCAGGTTGGGCTTCTGCAACGTCTCCGGCTGATTGCCGACCAGTTTGGCCAGTTGCATGATTCCGTCTTCCGAGCCCACTACCTGAATGCTGTCGCCCACCTGCAGTACCAGGTCGGGGTCGGCCTGCAACTCTATGCCCGAACGCAGGATACGCGTCACCGTAACACCGTATTTTTGGCGGATATCCAGTTTGCGCAGGTTCTTGCCGGTAATTTTTGACTGGGTAATCGACAGGCGGCGCGACATCAGCTTACACCCGGGGCGCTGCCACTGCTTCATGTCAACGGGAAATTCTTCTCCGAAGATGATGCGCACTTTGTCCTTGTGCTGCACATCGGTAACGATAAGCAGTTTGTCGCCTTCCTGCAGCTTCATGTCCAGGTCCGGGAAGAACACGTCTTCACCGCGCATCATGCGCGAGACAACCAGGTGCTCGTTGTTGTCCCCGCCGGTTATACTGTGGATGGTACACCCGAATATAGCCGGGTTCTCCACCCTGCAGGCCATTCTGAAGGCATTGTTCTCGTCATCGTCATCCTGCGACACCTGCTTGCGTTCCAAGCCGATGTCTATGTGCAGCAATACCCTGAACAACATCACGACGACTATTGCGCCGAGCACACCCAGCGGATAGGCCACGGCATAGGCCGAAGCCAGGTGCGATGACGCGCCGGCGGCCTGCTCTGCCGTATTGCCGGAGGCTGTCAAGGCATCTGTCAAGGTCTGCTGGGCTGCTCCGAGACCCGGCGTATTGGTCACGGCTGCCGACATGATTCCCGTCATGATGTCCAGCTGCTCACCCGATACAAGATGTATCACATAAGTCGTTACCACGGCCAGCAATACCAGCAGGATGGCCAGCAGGTTCATCGGCAGGCCGTCTTTCTTGAAAGAGCGGAAAAAGCCGGGACCCACCTGCAGACCTATGGCAAAGACAAACAGGATTAAACCAAAATCCTTGACAAACGACAACGTCGCCGGGTTCATACGCAGGCCGAAATGGCCAAGCAGTATACCCATGAACAATATCCAAGTCGAACCCAGGGATATACCCTTAAACTTCATCCTGCCCACATACAGCCCCATTCCTATGACCAATGCCAGTATCAGTATGGCACTGCCCGTGCCACCATTCAATATCAATTCTTTCATAACAGGTGCAAAAGTAGTGACTGACAGTTTGAAGGCCATTCGGCCTGATATGTTTTTTTCAATAGTAATATTCGGTTTTAACGATAGATAATCCAACCATCCATCTGAAAACCTGAAATCATCCCTCCTTCCGCCGTGTGCCGTTCGCGCGCACGCGCGAACTTTATATTATTATATATAGTGGATGCACCGGCAAAACCAAGTTCCCTGTGCTGACCGTCATGCAGGGCTCCGGCTGCCCTCTGGAAACTGGCACATTTGTTCCGGCGCTGCTGTTCACGTTGAACAAGCCGTTTTTCAAAAAAAATAACAATATTTAAGTTTCTTAAACATCATTTCGCATACCCGTTTTTTTCCAAGGCTTTGCCGTTTTCACTGGCAGGCCTGCCAGTGAAAACGCGCAGGCCTGCCAGCGAAATTTTGCAGGCCTGCTGGTTTTACCCCCTCTGCACACCCTTCTGAAGGGGTACCCCGGCACAGGCAAAAAACTTCGCCATAGTGTTAATTATTGTTAACACTATCTCTGCTGTCGCCCCGCAGCGGTGGTGCCGGCATGACCCGTTGCCGCCCCCTCTTGCCGCAGACTGGGACATGACCACATCCCTGCCCCTCCCCGCCGGCGGCCCCTGTTCATCACAGCGGCATCGCCATATTATTCACACACCCCTCCCAGAGCACACTGTGCCGGGGGTATAAAAAAAGCAGCCGAAAAATTTGGTATCAAAAAAATAAAATTCATACCTTTGCATACGAAACATAACAAATATGAGCACTGAGGGGATTCCGGTGGCAACACTGGGATTCTTTCTTTTGTTCGCGCTAAAATGAATAATAAAACAATTTAAAATACCATAATTATGGGTTACATGTCACAAGAAGGGTACGACAAGATGGTCGCCCAGTTAAAACACATGGAGTCTGTAGAACGCCCTGCGGCATCGGCGGCCATCGCCGAGGCACGCGACAAGGGTGACCTCTCCGAAAACAGCGAATACGATGCCGCTAAAGAGGCACAGGCCATGCTCGAAATGAAAATCAACAAGCTGAAAGCCGAGTTGGCGTCTGCAAAAATCATCGACACGACCAAACTGGACAAAAACACGGTGCAGATCCTGGCCACGGTTGAAATGGAAAACAAGCAGAATGGTGCCAAGATGAAATACACCATCGTCAGCGAGAGCGAAGCCAACCTCAAGGAAGGCAAAATCTCATCACGCACACCCATCGCACAGGGACTGCTGGGCAAAAAGGTGGGCGACGAAGTCACCATACAGATTCCCAGGGGAGAGATACATCTTAAGATAATCAACATAACCTATTGATAACAACTACGTCACATGGCTTCCATTTTCACAAGAATCATCAACGGAGACATACCCAGCTACAAGTGTGCTGAAAACGATAAGTTCTATGCCTTCCTGGATATCAATCCTGTCCAGAAGGGCCATACCCTCGTGGTACCGAAGAAAGAGACCGACTACATCTTTGACATCGACGACAACGACCTGAGCGAAATGATTGTCTTCGCCAAGAAAGTAGCCAAGGCCATACAGACCGCTGTCCCATGTGTCAAGATAGGTGTTGCCGTCATCGGACTGGAAGTACGCCATGCCCACATCCATCTGGTGCCCATGCAGAAAGAAGGCGACATGGACTTCAGCCACAAGCAGACCTTCCCCGAAGAAACCATGAAGGATATTGCCGCCAAGATTGCTTCCGCCTTTGAAGCACTGAAGTAAACCTGCAACATTCCTCCGGCCCAGCACGCCACAACCGATATCATCGGATTATCAGCCCCCAACTGGTAATCCGATGTTTTTTTTACGACATATCGTCCGCACGGCCGTCACCAACCTTTTGGATTGATTCTCAATTTTAAAATTTTCAATAAAATCTGCAGTTTTTAAAAAATAATATCTATCTTTGTGGGCAGAGTTTTGAGAAAACGAAATAATCTTAACGAGATTTTTATTGTGATTAATTAATAAATTGTTTAACAAAAAAGTAAAGCTTATGAAGAAATTTTTTCTTTGCCTGCTTGCTTTGGCAGGCAGTTTGAGTGGAGCTTTGAACGTCAGCGCACAGTGGACGGT
>CACYCZ010000074.1 GCA_902773055.1 uncultured Bacteroidales bacterium | reverse complement strand
TTTCAGGGAAAGAGAGAAAAAACAACAGTCAAAGGCCTGAATTTATATCTGGAAATATTTTACCTTTGCATTCTGATAAAACTTTTAACACAGAATGTAAGATGAAGAAATACGTTGTTCTAACCGTCATGCTGCTGGTCATGACGGCAACAGTAGCCAAAAGGCATCTGGTAATAGGGTTCGGCGATGTATGCACTCCCACCAAGGTGTCGGTAAACAGAACTTATGTCGATGCCGTGCTGCAGGCTGGCTATATTCCCCAGTTTATCCCCAGAGTGAACGATGCAAAACTGCTGAAAAGGTATGTAAAAGAGGTGGATGTGGTCTTCCTGACAGGAGGCGAGGACATAAACCCTGCTTACTACGGAGCCGAACCATCGCCGAAACTGGGCGAGGTGGTCGGACGGCGGGATACATTTGAAATGGCCCTGCTGAAAGAAGCCGTGAGACAGAAGAAACCTATTTTCGGAACCTGTCGGGGACTGCAGATTATCAACGTATTCTTCGGCGGATCGCTCTATCAGGACCTCCCGACTGAATATCCCGGAGCACTGAATCACAGACAATCGGACCGTTTCAGAGAGAAAGTACACGACATCCATATCGAGGAAGACTCACGCCTGTACAAAATTATGGGTATCAAGACTATAGGCGTAAACACCGCCCACCATCAGGCCATCAGGGAACTGGCACCGGGGCTGCGCGTAGCGGCACGGGCTGACGACGGCGTGATTGAGGCTATTGAGGGCGACACCTATCCGGTGGCTGCCGTACAGTTCCATCCCGAGGGACTCATCGGCAAGGCTGCACCGGAGTTCAAGAAACTCTATGCCAACTTTATGGCACTGATAAGAAACAAGAAATGAGAATACGACTGAGGATTATCCTTCTCTGCCTCATAGCCTGCATACAGGCAAGTGAAGGAAAGAGCTTTGACAAAAAGGCGGCAAAAAAGATGTACAGACACGCCATGCTGGACGTGTTTGCCCGCAACACGCTGAAGACACCACGCTTCAGCGCTCACAGAGGATGTCAGGCCTGCGGGCCCGAAAACACCATTATCTCCTTCGAGGCCGCCGGCAAGAAGGGAGTATGGGCTATCGAGACCGACTTCAGGATAACCAAGGACGGCCAGGTGGTATGCATGCACGACAAGACACTGGAACGCACCACCACCGGCAAGGGGGAGGTCTCCGACTACACACTGGAGGAACTGCGCCGCTTCAAGGTCAAGGAGATTAATTCAACGCCCATCCCCAACAAGGAGTACCGCTACGACACCTTTACCGACGAAGAACTGCGCATCCCCACGATGGATGAATACTTCGACATCTGTGTGAAATACGGATGTGTGCCCTACATTGAACTCAAGGAGGACCTCGGCATCATCAGCAAGGCCATAGCCTCCCTGAAACGCCACGGCCTGGAGGGCAGTTGCATCTTCAGTTCCAGCCAACTGGAACTGCTCAGAGAGGTGCGCCGGCAAGGTAGCCTTGACGTGGTACACCTGATATTTGCAAAACCCCACAACATTGCTGACATGATTGAACTGGGCAATGCCTCCGTGGCCTTCAACATCAAGGATTTTTCCAAGGACATCAAGGACAAATACAGCTATGGCAGGAAAAATCCGGCAACCCCTCAGGAATTGGTCAAGATGATTCACAAACTGGGGATGCTGATATGCTTCCGTGCCATAGACACTCCTGAAAGCGTACATCAGGCACTGAAGGCTAAATTGGATTACATGCCGACCAACACCATGTGGCCGGCCCGGGTTGGAGCAAAATGACCGACAAGGAACTCATCCGATACATTGAAGCCGAGATATTGCCACGCTATGCCGGTTTCGATGCAGCCCACAGGGAAGAGCATGCCCGCAACGTCATACGGCAGAGTCTCGCACTGGCAAAACATTATGACGTTGACGAGAACATGGTCTATACCATCGCAGCATATCATGACACAGGCTTGAGCAGCGGCAGGGAAAGGCATCACATCATATCGGCAGAGATTATCCGCTCAGACAAGCAACTGCGCAAATGGTTTACAGAGGAGCAGATAGACATCATGGCCGATGCTGCCGAAGACCACCGCGCCTCATCAAAGCATGAACCACGCACCATATACGGGAAAATAGTGGCTGAAGCCGACCGTCTGATTGACCCTGAAAACATCATCAGGCGCACCATACAATATGGGCTGGCTCATTATCCGGACCTTGACAAAGAGGGTATATACAGGCGCACGGTTGAACACATGGCCGAAAAATATGCCGAAGGCGGGTATCTCAAACTGTGGATACCCGAGTCACCCAACAGGCAGCGCCTTGACCAATTGAGGCTGCTGTTCAGAGACAAGGACACTTTTCGTAAAACCTTTGAACGGCTGTATGGTGAACTTACCGGAAGTAAATCCTGATATCAGGAGCGCAAAGAGCTGATACAAAAACAGGGAGGGGAAAAGAATGTCACTTTTCCCCTCCCTGCATATATACTGACAGAATTCTCATGCCTTATGCCTACCCAAACAACATACCAGGAAACTGCACAAGCCCCCTATCGGTGTCCACCAAGGCCATGCCAGAAGCATACGCTCACCGAAAAGATGTTCGGTAATAGGCCCTAAGACATAAGGTTGGACAAGAAGAACAGCCAGTATACCCACAACCAATGCCGCAATGACGCTGGCCGTATTGCCGCGGTTGGTAAAGAGTGCACATAGGAAGACACCCAGCATACCGGCATAGGAGAAACTCATGACACCCGTAGCAAAGTCAACCAGATTCAAGCCACTCTTCTCCTGCATGACGGCTGTAAAAATGGCAAAGGCCGTCAAGACTGTTCCCATCAAGGCTGCCATCTTCTTGGATGAAGAAATCTGCTGGCTGTTGCTTTCCATCTCCTTGTTATGCCTTTGGCGGAGAGGCAGGTAGATATCGGCAACAAAACTGCTTGCCATAGCATTGATGGCAGAATTGAAACTGGAGAGCGCAGCAGCAAGCAATCCCACTATCATCAAACCACGCAATCCCGTAGGAATGACACTACAGATATACTGGGGGAAGATGTCGCGGGCGTCCTGCTTATACTGAGTAATGGCTGTTGCATCAATATCGGTAGAATACTTGACAAAGAAGAGCAAACCGATAGACAGGAATATCAGCACTATGGGAAGACTTATAATCTGGGAATAGACCAATGAGGTACCGGCCTTGCGCACCGACTTGCACGTCAGCTGCCGCTGAACAAACTCATGGTCGGTAGAGAATTGCGCTACCTTGAAGATGGTACATCCGATAAGCGCACCGACAAGATTATAAGGCACGTCAAAACGGAAAGAAGAGTCAACAACTTGCAACTTGTTGCCTGCCACCCATCCGGCGGTTGCTGTCTTAACCTCACCGTGGGTAAGATGGTGGTAAATATCTCCGAGGCCTATTTCAGGCGACATCTGGCAATATAGGAAAATCAGGGCCGCCAAACCGGAACCGATGACAAGGAGTATCTGTATGGTATCAATGTAGATAAGACCTTTGATACCACCGGCCATGGTGTAGACGGTACTGATGATGCCGAGGATAATAATGGAGTACATCAGGCAGTCAAACTGTATACTGCCATAAAGAATGACCGAGACAGCGATGGCGGCAATAAACAGGCGCGAACCGCTGGTAAACAACTGCCCCAGAAGGAATACCACGCTGGAGGAACGATGGGCCGTATTGCCGAGACGGTCACCGATAAAGCCGTATATGGTAATTGTCTTGGCATTGTAGAGTTTGGGCAGTATGAGTGACGCCACGATCAGACCGCCAAATACCGCACCGATACACAGCATCAGATATGTCAAATTGGTATTGAAGCCCAGTTCCGGCGAACCGACAAAGGTTCCGGCACTGATGGATGTACCCGTCGCTGCCAACGTAACAAGCCACGCAGGAATGGAACGGCCGCCAAGGAAATAGTCCTCTATGTTCCGGTTTCGGTGAGAAAACAGGAATCCAATGGTTATCAAGGCGCCGATAAAGACAATGATAATCCCCCAATCTATAATACTCATAGTCGTTGCTCGCTAAGGTGAAAGAAATATGTTATCTGTCTTCAGCCTGATGCCCGGTGCGGTCCACTTGATGATAGAACTGCGTATAGGGAACATCCGTGCGCCCTGCACCCTTCTTCATCAGCTCGACCAAATCTTCAAAATTGGTCTTATAGATGTCACGCGGCATCAGTTTCTTATTGATACATACATTGGCAGCCAGACCAACGACTTCGCCCATCATGGCACAGGTGCGCATGACACGCACAGAGCCCAGTGCCACATGGGAGACAGAGATATCACGCCCCGCCATAAACATATTGTCAACATCTCTGGCATACAGACAGCGGTAAGGGATGGCATAAGGGTCAATAGGCACGAGTTTGCCGTAGCTCATCCATTCCTCTCCGGGATAGTCGGCAGAGTTTTTTTCCATCGGATAGTGTTGGTCAATGCGCCATGTCGTTGTGCAGGTGCCGTCCTCATGGGGTATCGGACGGGTGAGATCCTGTTCGCGCAAGATATAGTCGCCGACAATGCGGCGGCTCTCACGCTTACCGGAAACGTGGCTGACCCACGTGAGGTGCGTACACTCCCAGTCTTCCTTCTTAGCCAGCCGGTTCTTGCAATAGGAGAATGTCGAATAGGCCACATACATACCGTAATCACGTATTTTTTCAGCATCGGCGACCTGGTCGTCTCTCATGCCTACCTCCCAGTACCAGTTGGCGCGATGTACCGGTTCTACAGTGTCCTCATCCAGGCGCAGCCCCCAGTCCAGAGAGTCGGGGAAAGTGCATGGGGTATTCCAGTCTTCACAATACCACTCCACAGATACGCCCATTGTATAGTCATCGGCCTTCTCGGGTGCCAGGCTTTCGCCGAACTGGCTGCGAGCCTCCCGCCCCATCATTGTCTCCGCTCCAGCCATAACGGCAAGATGAGCATCACCGGTACAGTCAGAAAAGACATAGCCGCTGATTCTGATGCGGTCCTGACGGGTAGCCTCAACGGCGGTGACTGATTTTATCTTCTTGCCGTCCATTTCCACGCCGTCTACCGTATAGCCGGTAAACAGCGTTATGTTCTTCTCAGCAAGAATGACGTCCATTTTCTTCCAGTCCTGATAATGGTGGGCTCCGCGGGCATTACCAATGCGGTCGGGGCCTATTTCGTTGAGTATATACCCCAGTGACGGATATGGTGCCATGTTGATCTGTCCGCCCAGTCCTACACGCACCTCAGAGGAATTATTTCCGCCAAGGATATAACGGTCTTGGATGAGCGCCACCTTAGAGCCGTATCGTGCTGCAGCGATGGCGGCACAGAGTCCCGACATACCGGCACCGACGATCACGAAGTCAAAAGTACCCTTGTCGGCGACAGGTTCAGGCAAGAGCATCTGACGCAATGCCCTGTAATCCTCGAGGCTGTCGCCGGGAGCAGCGCCGGCCTTGGTCAGGATTATGGCATCGCACCGGCCGTCAAGCCCCATCAGGTCGTGGAGCGCCAGCGTATGCCTGCCTTTAGCCAACGTATAGGTTTCACCCTTCTGCCAATACCATTGTGCCCTTTCCCGGCGGGTATCGCCTACCTTGCCCAATCCAAATTCGGCCTTGTCGGCCTTACCGTCAACCAGCACCTGAAAGATACCTGGTGTCTTGCCTTCTGACCAGAAAGCCGTCCAGTTCTTGGTACGGACATATAGCGTGTAATCTCCGTCTTCGGGAATCTCTATCGTTGTATCGGCATCTTTCTCCAGGGGGGTACCTATGCCGTGAGCGAGCAGATAGCTTGAGCCCATCTGCAGGACAAACTGTTGTTCTACGGTCCAGTCGCCCAGGTTGTCAAAACGGGTAGCAAGGACCATCACTGTATTTGCGGTTGTGAATGTCGTCATCGGAAGAATGATTTATTTGTTTATGATGCCAGATAATTTGCTATGTTCTTTTCCAGGCGCTCGTTCAGACCTGAGGTATCTTCCCTCACGAATTCTTCGCCGGTAAGGTGTTCATACAGTTCGATATACCTGTCGCTGATGCTTTGCACTATCTGCGGTGTCATCTCGGGCACTTTCTGTCCTTCCTTGCCTTGGAAACCGTTGTTCATAAGCCATTCGCGCACAAATTCCTTGGAGAGTTGGCGCTGAGGCTCGCCGGCTTCAAACTTCTCCTGATAGCCGTCGCTGTAGAAGTAGCGGCTGGAATCGGGAGTATGGATTTCGTCCATGAGATAAATCTTGCCGTCAGCCTTGCCGAACTCATACTTGGTATCAACCAGGATCAGTCCGCGCCTGGCAGCGATCTCGGTACCGCGGCGGAACAGTGCCAGGGTATATTTTTCCAACGTAGCATATTCCTCAGGGGTAGCCAGGCCGCGTGCCAGGATTTCCTCTTTGGAGATGTCGGCATCATGTTCCCCGTATTCTGCCTTGGTCGTCGGTGTGATGATGGGAGTATCAAATTTCTGGTTTTCCTTCATGCCTTCAGGCAGCCGTATACCGCATATCTCGCGTGCACCGTTCTTGTAGGCACGCCATGCACTGCCACAGAGGTAACCGCGCACAATCATTTCCAGGGGGAAACCCTTGCAGAGGATGCCGGCCGTGACCATGGGGTCAGGAGTGGCTAATTTCCAGTTGGGACAGATATCTGTGGTGGCATCCAGGAATTTGGCCGCTATCTGATTGAGTACTTGTCCCTTGTAGGGAATGCCCTCGGGGAGGATGACGTCAAAGGCTGATATGCGGTCGGTGGCCACCATGACCAGCTGCTCGTCGTTGATGTTGTAGACGTCGCGGACTTTGCCGTGATACACGCTTTTCTGTTTCTTGAAGCAGAACTCCGTATGAACTAATGCTTTGCTCATTTGTATTATTTTTATTGTATGAATATATTTTATTCTTCCTTCTTGGCTGCCGTCCCCTCGTCGCGGCCGGCTTTCTCGTAGGCTTCCACTATGTGGGTCACCAGTTTGTGGCGCACGATGTCGCGTTTATGAAATTCCACAAAGGCGATGCCCTTCACGTCCTTCAGTATGTGCAGGGCTTCTGTCAGGCCCGAGCGCTGGGCGTTGGGGAGGTCTATCTGGGTACAGTCTCCGGTGATAATCATCTTGGTATTGTTGCCCATGCGTGTGAGAAACATCTTGAGCTGGCTGGAAGTCGTGTTCTGGGCCTCGTCCAGGATCACAACGGCATCGTTCAGCGTCCTGCCGCGCATAAAGGCAAGAGGAGCTATCTGTATGACGTTCTGGTCCATGAGTTCCTGCAGGCGTGTACGGGGCACCATTTCTTCCAGGGCATCGTAGAGGGGCTGCAGGTAGGGGTCTATCTTGTCCTTCATGTCGCCAGGGAGGAAACCCAGTTTCTCGCCCGCCTCCACAGCCGGCCGCGAGAGGATGATTTTCCTTATCTTCTTTTTCTTGAAAGCGCTGACGGCAAGGGCTATACCTATATAGGTCTTACCCGTCCCCGCAGGGCCTGTGGCAAAAATCATGTCATTAGCGTCAAAGGCTTCTGCCAAGGCTTTCTGGGTCTCGTTGCGTGGCCGGATAGGTTTCCCCATGGTGCTGTAGACTATCGTACCGTCCCGGCCGCTCTCGTCTTCCGTCTTGCTGCCGTTGACAATCTCCAGGATATCCTCCTCCGACAGCTTGTTGTAAGTGGCGCAATGCTCGATCATCCGGTTCACTTTTTCTTCAAAAAGGCTGATGCCGTCATCCTCGCCCTGTATATACATGACATTCCCCCGTGCTATCAGTCGCAGCTTGGGGAAAAGCGATTTCAGCATGCGCAGGTTGCTGTTCTGCACGCCGTAGAAAAGGACAGGATCTATTTCGTCTAAGATGAGATGTTTCTCAATCATGGAAGTTCTTTACTTGCAGTGCAAAAATACACATTTATTCATAAGCTGAAAAGCTTTTTTGTGTACTTTTGTGCTCTCAAAAGCATAAAATGAACAAAAAATTTCATTACGGAAAGAAAGAATACGTCCAGACATTTATCGCAGTCGTGCTGGTGCTGTTTGTCATCAGGCTTATCTTCCCTTCGGTCCTCCAACCCATACTGAAGACGGCGGCCCCGCCCGCCGTCACTGCCCTTCAGGACTCCGTGACGGTCCACGCCGTCAGGATGGACTCCCTGCTGGAGTCACCCCACAGGATTCCCCGCGGTCTGACGCTCCGTCCTGACGCTGAGACCCACCGCATTTGGAGTGTCAGCAGCTACGACCGCACCTTCCCCGATCTCAACGACCTGCAGCTGGCTACGGCCGGCAAGATAGGCATCGCCCCGCTGCCCGACAGGGAGTCGGCCGGCAAGTGCGACTACAGGCACCTGGTATATGCCGGCATGAGCCCCTACTACACTGTAAAGCGGCTGAGCAACTCCATCCCCTATCTCGTGCCGCGCGCCCAGTTGCTGCTCAACCATATCGGACGCACATTTATCGACTCCCTCATGGTCAAGCACATCCGTCCGAGCAAGATTATCGTAACCTCCTTTACGCGCACCGAGGAAGATGTCACCCGCCTGCGGCGCCACAACCCCAATGCCACCGACCGCAGCTGCCACTGCCGTGGGACGACTTTTGACATCAGCTACAGCAAGTTCTCCCCCATCTGTGATCCCGACAGCACGCCTCAGCCTCAGGTGCGCGACGACACCCTGAAATGGGTGTTGAGCGAAGTCCTGCGCGACCAGCGCATCCAAGGCCTGTGCTATATCAAGTACGAGGTCAAGCAGGGCTGTTTCCACATCACCGTCAGATAACCCTCCTCCATAATTCCATAAATCCGTAATTCCATACTTCATGCGCTACTTCATTGTTTTCTCCTACGACGGCACAGCCTACCACGGATGGCAGTACCAGCCCAATGCCCTGAGTGTGCAGCAGAAGTTGCAGGAAGCCCTCTCCGTGCTCATGCAGCGCTCCGTCTGCATCGTCGGCGCAGGGCGCACCGATACCGGCGTCCATGCACGCATGATGGCGGCCCACTTTGACACGGCCGATGCCGTCGACCCCACCCGGCTCACCTTCAAGCTCAACTGCCTGCTCCCCTGCGACATCGCCGTCAGCAGGGTCGTGCCGGTGGCAGCCGATGCCCATGCACGCTTCAGTGCCATGTCGCGCACATACCGCTACTACATCAGCTTGGACAAAGACCCTTTCGGCTCACGCTACTCCACCCGGCTGTATTATACCCCAGACTTTGACAAGATGAACCGGGCGGCCGCCTTGTTGCCCCATTATACCGATTTCGGCAGTTTCTGCAAGGCCCATTCGGACAACAAGACCAATATCTGTCATGTCAGCCATGCCCGCTGGGAGTCCATGGGTGCAGAGCGCCATTACTTTGAAATCACGGCCGACCGCTTTCTGCGCAACATGGTGAGAGCCATCGTAGGCACATTGTTAGATGTCGGCCGCGGGCGTCTGAGCCTGTCCCAGTTTGAAGCCGTGGTGCGCCGTGGCGACCGCTGCACGGCGGGCGACTCGGTGCCTGCGCAGGGCCTGTTCCTGGAAAACATAGAATACCCCTTCGAGGTGTAGGCCGGGGGGGAGAGAAAGAAAAATCCCCCAACCACGGTCAAAATTTAACATTCGTTTACAATCCGCCCCCCAGAAACCACGCTTTTGCAGTGCGTTTTTGGGGGGCAGTTTTTTTCCTGCCCAGAGCATTTCCACTGGCAGGCCTGCGCGTTGAAACTTGTAGGCCTGCCAGTGAAAGCCAGCAGGCCTACAAAAATCATCCCCTCTACAGCACCTTCTGAGAGGGGTAAAGGAAAGAGAGGAAACTCCATGTTAACAACTGTAAAAAAAACACCCTGCGACAAGACAAACTTCCGACCTATTTCCTGTTGCCCGAATTTCTGACTGGAGAGCAGAAATTCAGAAAAAAATTATTTATTTGCTTTAATTTGCTATTTTTTTTAACTTTGCATTCATAATATCAAATATATTATCCTTCTAAATGATTCCCGTTTACACGCTTCATAAAAAGGCCATACGGCATCTCTGCAGGGGGTTCCTTTGTGGATTGTTTCTTGCAACCAATT
>CACYCZ010000073.1 GCA_902773055.1 uncultured Bacteroidales bacterium | reverse complement strand
GCGTGAGAATACAATGTTCAGAATAGCGTCAATATCAAAATCTTTTACAACGACCGGACTGCTGCAGTTGGTTGAGCAAGGCAAAGTGTCCTTGGATATTGATGTGAGTGAGCTGGCTGGCTTTACTGTCAGAAATCCTCATTATCCTGACAAGGTCATAACATTGGAAATGTTGTTGTCGCATACTTCGAGTATCAATGACAGTCAGGGGTATTATGTGACCTTGGACGTCATCAATCCAGAGAAGAATCCCAATTATGCCAAATGTTATAACAGTTATGAGCCAGGCTGTGGATACGAATATTGTAACCTGAATCTAAACCTTAGCGGCTCTTTCTTGGAGAAGTTGTCGGGAGAACGGTTTGACCAATATGTCGTAAGGCATATATTGCGGCCATTGGGCATGTATGGCGGCTATTGTGTGGATTCGCTGGCAACAGACCGATTTGCCAGTCTGTATGAGTATGGCAAGGGGGAATTTTCTTGTACGGATGAGTCTGCTTACAATCCCCGTAGCAAGGAAATAGCCTCTTATGTGATGGGACGAGATGCCATATTGTTTTCTCCTACAGGCGGAATGAAACTTTCAGCAGTAGACTTGGCCAAATATATGATTATGCACATGAATTATGGTACGACTCCTGACGGGGTGAAGATTATTTCCGACCGTTTGTCAAAAAATATGCAGACTCCACGTTCCTTAGACGAAAATTATGGCTTGACTCTGAACAGGACAAGCCAATATTCTCCTGGTGTTGAGTTGGTGGGACATACAGGCGGTGCCTATGGGATGAGGAGTGCCATGTATTTTAATCCTGAGAAGAAGTATGGTTTTGTCATGCTGAGCAATGGTTCACGCCCGCGTGCGGCTGATGGCAAAACCGGTATCATAGAAGGAGTCCTTCAGAGGATGTATAAGAATTTTGTGCTGAAAGCCGGGATGTAATGTCTTGCCGAGGCTGTTTTCCTTCTTGTCAAGATATTGCTGTTGCGGCGCCATTGCGATGCATGGATTATATTGGAGTAGGGAGTTGCTCCCAGCATAACCATGCGTTGGACGCTTTTGTCTTTTCAATGAATTCAATTTAAGGGAGAAAAACCAACAGTACTGGGAGTGTAAGTTTTTTTCTCCTCGTTGCAGTCTATGTTCACCGACGGTGAATGTATGTTTTCCGTCGGTGAACGTATGTTTCGCATTGCTGAACGTACATTCACCATCGTGAAACATAAAATGAAAGGGAATGTGAGGGAATCTCTGAGCCAAGGGAATATAGATGTTTCTCCCAATGCTCAGATATAAATTCCAGTTGCTTGATACGGAAGAGGAATGGTGTGGTTGCTGAAAAAAACAGATATCCATGATCATCGTTTCCTGCGGCGTTCTGATGTAAGTGGAAATTTGAAATCTTTAAGTGACAAAAGTAGCGCGACGATGGTAAAAAAAAGATAAAACAGAGCCTTTTATGAAAATTAAATGTGCAATTTCTTGTACGATGGAGACAAAATTCGTAATTTTGCAGTTGTAAAAGTAGCAGTCCGCCAAATGGGCTTATAATGAGAAAATTAAAAACCTTTATTAATAATTTTTTATGGCAAAGATAGATTTGACAAAGTATGGTATCATCGGTTCAACCGTGATAGCTCATAATCCTTCTTATGAAGAGCTTTACAAAGCAGAAATAGACCCTACTCTCACAGGTTATGAGAAAGGTCAGGTAACTGAACTGGGTGCGGTAAATGTAATGACAGGTGAATTTACCGGCCGTTCTCCTAAGGATAAATATATTGTTGATAATGACGAAAGTCACGACAATGTATGGTGGACTACCGAAGGATATAAGAATGACAATCATCCCATGTCTGAGGCAGTATGGGAGCAGGTTAAGGAAATTGCCAAGAAAGAACTTTCAGGCAAGAAACTCTATGTGGTAGATGCATTCTGCGGCGCCAACAAGGCTACTCGTCTTGCTGTTCGTTTCATCGTTGAGGTTGCATGGCAGGCTCACTTCGTTGAGAACATGTTCATCCTTCCGACTGAAGAAGAACTGGCAAATTTTGAACCTAACTTTGTAATCTACAATGCTTCTAAGGCTAAGGTTGAAAATTACAAGGAGCTGGGCTTGAACTCTGAGACATGTGTTGCATTTAACACCAAGAGCCGCGAGCAGGTAATTATTAATACATGGTATGGTGGTGAAATGAAGAAGGGTATGTTCTCAATGCAGAACTACTATCTCCCCCTGAAGGGTATCGCCTCTATGCACTGCTCTGCAAACTGTGACATGAACGGTGAGAATACAGCTATTTTCTTCGGATTGTCAGGAACCGGCAAGACAACTCTGTCTACAGATCCAAAGCGTAAGCTGATTGGTGACGATGAGCACGGATGGGACGACGAGGGTATCTTCAATCTTGAAGGTGGCTGCTATGCAAAGGTTATTAATCTGGATAAGGAGTCTGAGCCCGATATCTATAACGCTATCAAGCGCGATGCCCTTTTGGAAAATGTAACGGTTGATGCCGCAGGAAAGATTGATTTCGCAGATAAGAGTGTAACGGAAAATACCCGCGTTTCTTATCCAATCAATCATATCAAGAATATTCAGCCAGGTTCTTCTGCACCGGCAGCAAAGCAGGTTATTTTCTTGTCAGCTGACGCTTTTGGCGTGCTGCCTCCAGTATCAATCCTGACTCCGGAACAGACTCAGTATTATTTCCTTTCAGGATTTACAGCCAAGTTGGCAGGTACAGAGCGCGGTATTACAGAACCTACTCCGACCTTCTCTGCATGTTTCGGCCAGGCATTCCTGGAACTGCATCCTACCAAGTATGCAGAGGAACTTGTTAAGAAAATGAAGAAGAGCGGTGCAAAAGCTTACCTCGTAAATACCGGTTGGAATGGTACAGGAAAGCGTATCTCTATCAAGGATACTCGTGGTATCATTGATGCTATTCTGTCGGGCGCTATCAACGAGGCTCCGACCAAGAAGATACCTATGTTTGACCTTGAAGTTCCTACAGCTCTTCCTGGTGTAGATCCCGCAATTCTGGATCCTCGTGATACTTATGCAGAAGCTGCTCAGTGGGAGGAGAAGGCAAAGGATCTCGCAAGCCGTTTCGTTAAGAATTTTGGTAAGTATACAACCAACGAAGCAGGCAAGGCTTTAGTCGCTGCTGGTCCGAAACTCTAAAAATCAGGGAAACGATTCCCGGTAATTCATATTAAAAGGTCTGTCCTTAAACGGGACAGACCTTTTTTCAATAGTGCGGAGTGTGCTCCTATGGGGTGAAAAGGGGGCAGGGTATGGTCAGGAACATCTTTGACAGTCAGGGAGGATAGCATGAAGATAATGCAGACAGACAAAGGACAATGCGTGTTTTGAAGATAGATGAGTGACTTTGCATGGCGAATAGTTGCGCACATCGTTTTTTTTGCGTATATTTGAGGCAGATAAATCTTGGAAAAATGAAGAGTACGATAAAATTTTTAGGGAGCCTGGCATTGCTGACCCCTGTCGTTATGCAGTCTACTGCAAAGAAACCGAATATCATTTTCTTTCTGGTTGATGACTATGGTTGGGCTGACAGCCAGGTAGCTTATGATGGAGTGCAATATCCCAATAATAAGCGTTTCCATACTCCGAACATGCAGAAGTTGGCTGATATGGGCGTGCGTTTTTCTCATGCGTATGCTTGTCCAGTGTCAACTCCGACGCGTACAAGTATGCTCAGTGGCATGAACTCGGTCCGCTCTCATATCACCAACTGGACATCTATGGCAAAGGATGAGCCAAGCGATGCTGTCGGCGGTGCCAATGGAGCCACCGTCTATCAGGAAAAAGAAGAAGATGTGTTCCGTCGTCCGGAATGGAATATCAATGGTTTGTCGCCGGTTGAGGGGATAGCCAATACCCAATATGCCACGCCGATGGTGCGTCTTCTTCGCGATGCAGGCTATTATACGATTCATGTAGGCAAGGCTCATTGGGCCTCTGCTGGTACGCCGGGGGCAACACCATATAATATGGGTTTTATTGTCAGTGTTTGCGGCAATAATGCCGGCCTCCCCAAGAGCTATCGTGGGAAAGAGAATTTCGGCAATACACCCGAATTGTGGAATATGTCTGCCGTGCAGGACCTTACACAATATTATGGACAGGATATTTTCCTGACAGAAGCCATCACACAGGAGGCTTTGAAAATGCTTGACTATCCTGTCAGCCAGAAAAAACCGTTCTATTTGTATATGTCCCATTTTGCTACCCATACGCCGATTCAAAAAGACAAGCGTTTCTTTGACTATTATGCAGACATGGGGCAGGATGAGGGCCAATCAAAATATGCATCTATGGTAGAAGGGGTGGATAAAAGTCTGGGAGACATAATGCAGTATCTTCAGGATAAGAAGATAGCCGACAATACCATTATCATTTTCATGGCAGATAATGGAGGCAACGCCGACGTGAAGGCCAAAGGCGGCATCCTGCATAAGCAGAATGGCCCCTTGCGCGAAGGAAAGGGTTCCTGCTATGATGGAGGCATACGTGTCCCGATGTCGGTATATTGGCCAGGCAAGACAGCCTCTGGAACTCAGATTGACACGCCCGTCTTGCCCGAGGATATGTTTCCTACTATATTGAATATGGCAGGCGTAAAAAACTATAATACTGTGCAGGAAATAGATGGCCAGGACTTATGCCACCTGATAGTGGAAGGGTCAAAGTTTGTTGCCAAGACTAAAAACGGCATGGTTCCCCAAACGATTTCTGGGATTAATCCTCAACGCGAAATATTGTTCCATTACCCCCATCAATGGAAAATTACTTATAAACCGGAGGTTGATTTCCTGAGTACCATTATCGTCGGGGACTGGAAACTGGTATATGTCATGATGAATGCAGTTGAAGGCCAGCATGTAGATCCGAGCAATGGCATGATACCTTTGGAGTCATATATGATGTCACCTGTTCCTGGAATTAGACAGGGGGCATTGGAACTATATAATGTCAAGGAGGATATCGGGGAGGCAAAGAATGTGGCTGCAGCAAATCCCGAAAAAGTGAAAGAACTGGCAAAAATCCTGTCAGACAGGTTGCGTGCTAACAGGGCTTCAATGCCGATTGTCCGCTCTACAGGCAAGCCGGTGCCGATGCCTGACGAACTACTGTAGCAGGCTGAAGGTAAATGTACTTTGATATATCTGAAAATAAAGTTTGAGACCATTAAGCTGAGACAATCAAGGTGGTTTTTAGTAACTTTGTCTAATAAAATAGCAAGATGTCAGAAGAAACATTAACTCCGATGATGGCTCAATTCCGCCAGCTGAAAACAAAGCATCCCGATGCCATTCTGCTGTTTCGCTGTGGAGATTTTTATGAGACCTATTGCGAGGACGCAGTCGTTGCAGCGAAAGTGCTGGGTATAACCTTGACCCACAGGAATAATAAAGGGAAAGGGCAAGCTACCGAAATGGCGGGTTTCCCCCATCATGCGCTGGATACATATCTGCCACGTATGATACGGGCAGGGTACCGTGTTGCCATATGTGACCAGTTGGAGGATCCAAAATTGGCAAAAAAATTAGTAAAGAGAGGCATCACAGAGGTTGTGACTCCGGGCGTAGCGCTGACAGAGAATGTGCTAAGCAGCAAGGAAAACAATTTTCTGGCAGCTATTACGATAAGTCGTGGTGCGTGTGGATTGTCCCTGATGGATATATCCACAGGGGAATTTGCCGTAGCAGAGGGCACGATTGACTATATTGCTAAATTATGTACCAACTTTTCACCAAAGGAAGTGCTGATAGCCAGAGGGACAAAAAATAAATTCCTGTCTGTTTTCGGCAATCGGTACTACATCTTTGAAATGGAAGATTGGGCTTTTAATGAAAAGTCTGCCGTTGAACGATTGTGCAAGCATTTCAAAGTCCGCAACATGAAAGGATTTGGTGTTGCGCATATGACAGCTGCGCTTACGTCGGCAGGAGCTATCCTGTTTTATCTTGATGATACGCAACATACGCAACTGGGGCATATCACGACCTTGAAGAAAATAGATGAAGACGGCTATGTTAAGATGGATAACTTTACACTACGCAATTTGGAGATACTTTCTCCCCTTGCTCAGGATGGACGGAGTCTGCTGGCTGTTGTTGACAGGACTTCAACCCCAATGGGCGCACGTTTGCTTCGACGCTGGCTGGCATTTCCGTTGTGTAGTATAAAAGACATCGAACAGAGGCAGAATGGCGTGGAGTATTTTTTCCGGGAGCCTGAATTCAGGGATATATTGACGACCCAGTTGCAGATGATAGGCGATATGGAACGTCTCGTCGCCAAACTATCCACAGGAAGGATTTCTCCCCGTGAAATGCAGCAACTGCGTATGGACTTGGATGCCATAATACCTGTCAAGCAGGCATGTGATGCGGCGTCATTAGCTTCAATCAGAGATATAGGAAGCCGAATAAACCTATGTGAAGAACTGCGTGAAAATATCAGGAAGACCTTGCTGCCGGAACCGCCGTCCATGACAAATAAGGGTGGCTATATAGCAAAAGGGGTAAATGAAGAATTAGATGAGTTGAGAGAATTGTCTTCTTCCAGTAAAGACTATTTATTGAAGATTCAGCAGCGTGAGGTGGAACGTACGGGTATTACTAGCCTGAAAATAGGATTCAATAATGTTTTCGGATATTATTTGGAGGTTAGGAATACTTTTAAAGATCAAGTGCCATCCGAATGGGTCAGGAAGCAGACACTGGCTCAGGCAGAACGTTATATTACTCAAGAACTGAAGGAATACGAAGACAAGATACTCGGCGCCGAGGATAAGATACTTGTGCTGGAAGCCCAGATTTATTCTGAACTTATGGCGTCGGCGACATCGTTTATATCTGCAATGCAGACAACTGCGACCCAGCTCTCGAGGCTTGATTGCCTGTTGGGTTTCGCTATTTTGGCGCAGGAACGTAAATATGTCCGTCCTGTTGTTGATGAATCAATGGAATTGGATATCAAGGAAGGCCGTCATCCAGTTATTGAAACCGAACTGCCAATAGGGCAAAGCTATATTCCGAACGATGTTTTCCTTGATACGGAAAAGCAGCAAATCATAATTATCACGGGACCTAATATGGCGGGAAAATCTGCTTTGTTGCGTCAGACTGCCTTGATAGTACTGCTGGCGCAGGTAGGTTGCTTCGTTCCCGCAGCGAGTGCACATATAGGTATGGTTGACAAGATATTTACCCGAGTCGGTGCAAGTGATAATATTTCAGCCGGAGAATCTACTTTTATGGTAGAAATGAGTGAGGCTGCCAGTATAATTAATAACATATCGCCTCGTAGCCTAGTCTTGTTTGACGAACTTGGGCGTGGGACATCTACATATGATGGAATATCCATTGCTTGGGCTATCGTTGAGTTTTTGCATGAAAATCCTAACGGACATCCTCGCACGCTCTTTGCGACCCACTATCATGAGATGAATGAAATGGAGAAGAAATATTCCCGCATACATAATTATAATGTCTCAGTCAAGGAAGTAAATAATCATGTTGTTTTCTTGCGAAAGTTGATTGCAGGTGGCAGTGAACATTCTTTCGGTATACATGTGGCACAGATGGCGGGAATGCCGGTTTCAATAGTAAAACGGGCTACTCAAATTCTGAAAGAATTGGAAGAGTCAGGCCAGGGGCGCGATGTAAGCAAGGCATTGCCCCAAACTCCTCAGGAAGAAGGAATGCAACTGAATTTTTTTCAGTTGGATGACCCCGTCTTGTGCCAGATAAGAGACAAGATATTAAATTTGGATATCAATCATCTGACTCCGTTGGAAGCCTTAAATACCTTGAGTGATATTAAAAAGATAGTGAAGGGAGAATAATAGTTATTCTGCTATTTGAGTCTTGAGGTTAATGGATTCTTGAGGTTTTTGTATCCAGAGAGGTATATTCGTGCAGTACCGAATTTCAAGTAGAGAAAACAAGCAATGGGAAGATGGTTGTCGTCATCTGATACGTAGAATGTGCCCACTTCCTTTTCTTGTTTGTTTTCCGAATCATATTGCATGAAAGATACTTTAAGGCATCTGAATGTGCCAAAGCCATTTTTTGTTTTTATTTTTTCTTTCCCGCGGTAAACGAGAGAGTGAGTCACCATTCCGTCTCCGTCGGTCATATGGAAAGTAATGGTGTGTCCAGGTTGCAGTTGTGATGCGTCAAGTGCGCGTGCGCGCATCAATAGACTTGCCATATCATAGACAGACTGGTTACTTTCTTCGGTTTTCCATGTTGAAGTGCCGGAGGAGTGAATATATTGTTGCTTAAGGGTAACTTTGTTGCTGTCATATTTGAACCATACTTTTCTGACACGGTATCTGTCTTGTTCCAAATCGGTTTTTGTGTAAAAGAGTGGTTGCAGGTCATAGGTCATATAACTTGTCAACGTATCTCTGAGAATGAAGAACCGATCGGCTTGGCTGGAACCTCGTGACAGAATTCTGATTCGATAGGCGGGAGTGCCATGGTAATAGGATGTCGTTGCGCTCATGGTACCAGTACCGGCCTTGACCCACATGAATTTCCAGTTGTAGTAGAGATCATATTGAGCTGTTTCGCCATTTCTGAAAGCAGTATTGGTAGTGCCGTCAGTGATGACAATTTGTTTTGCGGAGCATGGAGATTCTGGGATGGAAAAGCATGCCATGCTTAAACTGATGAAAAAAAGAATTAAACTATTTTTTCTTTTTTCCTTGTTCACGTTCTGCATTTCGGTTCTTGATAGTTCTGTTTTGATCAGGTTTCTGTTTGGTAATTTCCAATGGTTTCTGCTTGTTCAGCGGATAGTCGTTAATGTTCCAGTCTTGATTGATGTCCCAACGTGCTTTAACGATGACTTTATGTGGGAAATAGTATGTTTCCTCAGGTTGCAATCCTGTGGAGTAATCTCCTTCGTCCCACTTGTTATTGCCATTTCTGTCAATAAATGTGCGCAGGTAGTATGTGCCAGAACGGACAAAGTAGAATTCTGCTGTTCCGTTTTTTATTCGGGCATTGCTTATTGGCTTGTCTGAAGATGAAAGTAACTGGACAATGGCCTTGGATTCGTCAACTCCACTAATGTTGACGAACAGTGAGCCGTAGGTATCAAGAGAGGGTATCTCAAATTTTTGGTCAATTTTCTGTGATGCATGCTGATAAATCCCCACAAAGGCAGCAGAGTCCACGACAAGCCGGTAACGCTGTAGGGGACGCCATTCTCCATATAACTTAAATTTCATGCAGGAAACGCTGTCTTGGCGAAATATATATGGTGCTTTTTCGTAAATAGAGTCTTTTTGAATATACAGGTGAATCTTTGATGTGTCAATCACAGCCAATGGCTCCTTAAAGGCGAAGGTGAGATTCTCGTTTGGCGCGATGTTTCCGATTCTGTTTTCCATGCCCAGTTCGGCTACCGGTGGTGTCTTCTCATAGGGCGCGCCTTTTTTCTTTTTCTTATTCTGTTCTTTTAACCATTTTTTATGTGCTTCCGCTGCCCACTTGACTTGTTTTTCATGTGAAAATTTGGAGACAAATTCAATGGTATCTGTTCTTTCTACCAAAGCTCCGATACTGTCATTTTCAAAATATGTAACTAAGGTTTCCAAAGTATCTTGATAGATGAGTGTCGTGTCTTTGAGCCAATAGGATATAGTGTCTTTAGTTGCGTTGGATTCTATAATAAAGGCATTGTCGGCATCATAGTTGAGTCCCTTGAGGCGGGGCAGTTCTGTTGATGGGGCTGTGAAATATATTTCAAAATGTTCTGAAACCAGACGCTCAGTCTTCAGTAAATGCCTGTCAGCATGGCTGGCCTTGAATGCCGTGAGGATAATATTGTCGGGCATGAAATGGGTGTAGTGGACCGGAACGATGGAATCGTAGTATATGCTGTCATGCCAGATGGTGTCCATTCTAACATCGGTAAAGCAACTTGGGGTAATTGTCTGGGAATTGAAAGCCAGCATCTCGCTTTTCTGAGAATATCGAAAATCTCCGTCTGCATCGTTAAGAGCATAAATCTTGTAGTTGCCGCGGGCTACACCTCTGATAATGAATCGTCCAGAACCATTGGTGCGTGCGACGCGAATGAGGGGTTTCTGGGTAAAGGCGGTGTCTGTGGTGTCCGAATGCAGACCTACGAGAATGCCTTTGATTGGCTCCAGATTCTCGGCATTAAGTACGGTACCGGAAATTTCCATAGTGTCGATGTTCTCGCCTGTGGAAAAAATGAAAGCGTAGTTTCCCAGTGGGTTACCTTCGTTGTTGTCAACAATGGCATCGGCAAAATCTATTGAATAGGTCGTATTGGCCTTGAGGGTGTCTGACAGTTTGACTTCTATATATTTCCCTTTTGAGGCGATTTCGGGCATCTCAAGTTGGGGAGGAGAAATGACAACTTTATCTGTTGCGTTGTCCAAGGAAACATTTTCATTGAAAAAGATCCGTATTTTCGAGTTCTTGCTTCCTACTTGGCCGAATATTGGCGTACTGCCGATTACGCGCGGTGGCTCTTCATCGTAAGGACCACCGTCGGGTGAGCCTGGATTGGCGCATGCTCCGACGAGTAAGGATAGTACAGCAAGTAGAAGATATCGGAAATTGAGTCGCATGGAGTTTCTTAGTTGTTTAAGGCCAGAACTTTTTCTATGATTTTCCTGTCGTTGCTGAGTCGTGGCACTTTGTGCTGTCCTCCGAGTTTTCCTTCTGCTTTCAGCCAGGAATTGAATAACCCGGGCTTTGCAACAATTACTTCCAAAGGCTGTAGGGTAATGTTTTTGGCTCGTTTTGCCTCGTAGTCAGAATTTATCTTTTGTAGACTGTCATCAAGTACTTGGGCAAAATGTCCGATATCATCGGGCATCTGAATGAACTCAATGAGCCACTGGTGCCGGCATTTGGCATTTTTGTCCATAAAGATGGGAGCGGCGGTGTATTCAGATATTTCTGCTCCTGTTTCCTGACATGCTTTCTTGAGTCCTTGCTCTGCATTGTCAACAATCAGTTCTTCTCCGAAGGCATTGATGAAACTTTTTGTCCTGCCGGTGATGACAAATTTATAGGGTTTCGTGGATACGAATCGGATGGTATCTCCTATCTCATAGCGCCACAGGCCGGTGGAGTTGCTTATGACGATGGCATAATTCTTTCCTGTTTCAATTTCCCATAGCGGTATCGGTTCTGCCTGTTGCGGATTAAGGTCTTCCATGGGGATGAATTCGTAGAATACACCTAAGTGTGTCATGAGTTCCATGGCATTGTCTTCAGGTGAAGTCTGTAGGCCGAAAAAGCCTTCGCTGGCATTGTAAGTCTCCATGTAATGCATACTGTCTGACGGTATGATATCGTTGTATGCATCGTGATAGGGAGCAAAAGCTACTCCTCCATGGAAGAATACTTCCAGATTGGGCCATACGTCTGAAATATATTTTTTTCCGCTGACTTCCAATACTCTGTTGAGTACGGAGAGCATCCAGGAGGGTACCCCGCTGAGGTTAGTGATGTTTTTGTTGATGGTTGTCTGGGCTATAAGGTCTCGTTTTTGCTCAAAGTCGCTCATCAGGGCGATTTGCTTGTTGGGTTCTCTGATCTTGTTGACCCATGCAGGGACATTTTCCATCATGATGGCACTGAGGTCTCCGACTAAACTTTGGGGTACATCATAATTGGGTTGGTGGCTGCCTCCGAGAAGCAATGCACGCCCGTCAAGCAAACGGCTTTTGGGATGGTTGTGAAGATAGTAAGCAACGGTGGCCATTCCTCCACCATAGTGAGTGTCGTGAAGGTAGTTTTTGCTGACGGGGATAAATTTGCTTTTGTCGTTTGTTGTTCCGGAACTCTTGGCAAACCATTTGATTGTTCCTTTCCATAGGACGTCCTGCTGACCATGTCTCATGCGGTCAATGTAGGCCTTGATGTCTTCATAGGTACTTACGGGAACGTTCTTGGTAAAGGTATCATACGTTTTAATGTTATCGTAGTGATGGTGATGTCCCCATTCTGTGTCTGATGCTTCTTTGACAAGATGCAAGAGGAGCTTGAGCTGCTGTTCGTCAGCATGTTCGAGGGCATGCTGGACTTTGCTGTAATGATGGTTGTAGTATACTGCCTTTGCTAATGATGTGAAACCCATGGCAAATTCCTGTGTTCGTATTGATTTACAAAGTTAATTGAAACTTTTCACTTGTGTGGGTGAAGTTCCGTTAATATTTACAGTGAATCTGGAGTCAAAAGATGTAATTTTGCATGGTAAAAAGAAATTATATATGAGAAATTGGATAACAATCAAGGTCTTTGAGGAAATTTTGTTTGAGCAGTATGGGGGCATTGCTAAGATTACGATAAACCGCCCGCGTTATAGAAATGCGTTTACTCCCAAGACCACCTGGGAGATATCACAGGCTTTTGCCTATTGTCGGGAGGCCCAGGATATCAGTGTCGTGATTTTGACAGGTGCAGGCGATAAGGCCTTCTGTAGTGGCGGTGACATGCATGTGAAGACGCGTGGAGGATATAAGGGAGAAGATGGCATCCCCAGATTGAATGTTCTGGATGTCCAGAAGCAGATACGCTCCTTGCCGAAGCCTGTAATTGCCATGGTGAACGGATATGCCATAGGGGGTGGCCATGTCTTGCATGTAATGTGTGACTTGACTGTTGCAAGCGAGAATGCTGTTTTCGGTCAGACGGGGCCCAAAGTGGGTTCGTTCGATGCTGGTTTCGGAGCTTCTTATCTGGCTCGCATCGTCGGACAGAAAAAGGCTCGTGAAATATGGTTCCTCTGCAGGCAGTATTCGGCGCAAGAGGCCCTTGAAATGGGCTTAGTGAATGCTGTAGTCCCTCTCAACAGGCTGGAAGATACTTGTGTAGAATGGGCTGAGAGGATGATGGAACACAGTCCGCTGGCCTTGAGAATGATAAAGGCTGGGCTTAATGCTGAGTTGGATGGACAGGCCGGTATTCAGGAACTGGCCGGTGATGCAACAATGTTGTATTATTTTTTGGATGAGGCGCAGGAGGGTGGAAAAGCATTCCTGGAGAAGCGTAAACCGAATTTTAAGAAATATCCGAAGTTGCCGTGAAGAATCTGAACCGATTCCTGCGTCAGTGGTATGATTCGTCCGAGAGGCTACTCGTTCATACAAGCGGTTCTACGGGAACACCGAAGGATATATGGGTAGAGAAGGCAAAGATGCGTGCAAGTGCACTGCGAACATGCCAATTTTTGGGATTAAAGCCCCGGGACAGAGCTTTGCTGTGTTTGCCGTTGGATTATATTGCCGGAAAAATGATGGTTGTCAGGGCTATGGTTTGTCATTTGCAGTTAATCAGTGTGCCCCCAAGTAGTCGGCCATTGGAGAAATTAGCGGTGAAATCGGGAGAAAATGTGGCTATAGACTTTACGGCCATGGTCCCGATGCAAGTCTATGCCTCATTGCAGGACCCTGCGCAGAAAGAATTGCTCAAAAAAATACGTCATCTTATAATAGGAGGCAGTGGCGTAGATACTGCGTTGGAATCGCAGCTCAGAAATTTTCCTGGTGCTGTATGGAGTACCTACGGGATGACTGAAACTCTTTCTCATATTGCTATGCGGCGTATCAGCGGAGAGAAAGCATCTTCTTGGTATAAACCTTTAGATAATGTGAATATAGCTCTGACTTCAGAACATTGTCTCAGAATTGAGGCTCCGGATGTAGCAGATAGTCCGATTGTTACCAATGACATCGCCGAATTGGATTCAGATGGCAGGAGATTCCGGATATTGGGGAGAAAAGACAATGTAATATGTTCCGGTGCGATAAAAATTCAGATTGAGGAAGTGGAGAAAAGGTTGTCACCCGTAGTGCAAGGAGATTTTGCCATTACCAAATGTCCGCATCCTGTGCTGGGCGAGTGTGTGGTGATGTTGACTATATCTTCCAATCTGGATGAGGCAAAAACATGGTGCGAAAGATTGTTGCCTCGCTACTGGATTCCCAAATACTATTTTCAAGTTTCCGCTATACCTCTTACCCCGACGGGAAAAATAGCCCGAAAGGATGCCGCAGACTTGGCTTTGAGGGAAATGATGAAAGGTAAGTAGAGAACAGATATCCTGCCTGTATCTGCAAGGCAGGCTGAGGAGGAAAGGTCTTCAGATGATTTGTGATAAAATATAGTGCGGAGATAGGTACGTTTGCTTATACAATCCGTTCTTTTTTCTTGCGCCATGCTCTTTATGCTGCCTCGTAAGAAAAAAATTATTACTGCCCGAGAAGTTTTATGTTCACCGATGGTGAATATACGTTCAGCATTGTTGAATATATATTTACCAGTGCGGAATATACGTTTTACGACGATGAATGTAAAAAATCTCGGGGTAAGATGATAATTGTATAATAGGTATTATATTTATGTCTGGCGACAGGCGCAAATATAGTACGCGGCCGACATTGAAAGGAAGCCGATATGGAATGTTGGTTACCTCAGAGAGCATAGTGTAAACAGGAGTACTATATTCTCTGTTCAGGTTGAGATGCAAAAAAGTTTTTTACGTCTTTGATATCTTGCAAGATGGCGTGCTGAAGTTCTCCCAATGAGTTGAAACGCTTTTCGGGGCGAAGGCGTTTCCTGAAGAGAACATGGATGTGGGAGTCGTATAAGTTTCCTGTGTAATTGAGCAGATGAATTTCCAGGACAGGCACCTCTGCGGCATTTACTGTAGGCCGTTTCCCCCAGTTCGCAACGCCTGGAAACTCGGAGCCGTCGATTTTTGCAGTGACAGCATAGACACCTTCAGGAGGAAGGATTTTTTCATTGGTTGAAAGCTCAATGTTGGCAGTGGGGAATCCTATTGTCCGCCCTATTTCCTTTCCATGGATGACACGGCCAGAGAGAGTATAGGCGCTGCAGGTCAGTTTGTTGGCTTTTTCAAGCTCTCCTTGCCGGATTAAGTCTCGTATGGCAGAGGAACTGATGCCTCTGAAATCCTTTGAGGAATACTCGGAAGCCTGGCGCACATCAATGTTGAACAGTCGGCCACTTGCCTGATAGTCTTCAAAATGTTTGGAATGGTCGCTTCCGAAGTGATGGTCGTATCCGACAAGGAGAATCTTGACATGAAGTCTGTCATGGAGATACTGCCTAATAAAATCCTCGGAAGTGAGTTTGGCCATATCTTTATTGAAATCCAGAATATAGCAGTAGTCAATGCCGAGTTGTGCAATCAGGTGGATTCTTTCGTCAAAAGTAGTGATGAGATTGGATGAAAATTGTTTGTCCAGCACTTTTCGGGGCGGTTCCCTAAACGTAATAACAAGAGTTTTCAGTTTATTGGCTCTTGCTGTTTCCTTGACTTGCTGCAGTAAAAACTGATGCCCAAGGTGAACTCCGTCAAAGAAACCGATGGTTGCTGCCGTAGCGGCAGGGAGAGAGGGACATAATGTATCGTTAATGATTTCCATAATTGTCGTCAGCAGTGCATAGGTTTTCCGACGACAGGCTCAATCCATTCATCTCCTATGGCCTGTAAAACATGGAATCCTAAACTTTTAGCCGTATCAACATTCTCTTTTGTGTCATCGATGAACAGTGATTCCTGAGGAAGAATATCAGCAGAGTGTACCACTTCTTCAAAGATATCTTTATTGGGTTTCTCCTTGTGCATTTCATAGGAGAGAAAGATTTGTTTGAAATGTTTTGTGAAAGACTCTCCTTGGTAGTTCCAGACGTGGTCTAAAGAATACTGCCAGTGTGTATAGTTTGTATTGCTTAAAAGATAAATGGTGTAGTGTTTCTCCAATTCCTTCAAGGCTTCAAACCGTTGTGCCGGTACGCTGAGGATAATCTTGTTCCAAGTGTCTATGAGCAGTTTGTCTGTTGCATAGTGCAGGTTGCCCTGCTGTCGCAGATGGTCAAAAAAAACCTTTTCAGAGATGGTTCCGATATTGTATTTTTGGAAAATCCCAGACGAAATGACTTCATGGTTCAGCAATTCTATCGGGTAACCTAAGTCTGCAAAGGCAGCGATGCAATGTTCGAAGTCCAAGTCGCAAAGAACTCCGCCAAAGTCGAAAACGATGTTTTTAATCATGTACAGAATGGTTAAAGAATTTTTCTGTCAACCTTACGATTTCACCTATCCACAGAACGAGAGAAGAAACTCCAATAAGAATGAGCCATGTTGTAAAGTCCAGCGGCTCTGTTCTGAATACTTTCCCACCCAGTTGAACAATAAGAATCTGTCCGAATAGCACAATAGCCATGACTCCGAGGAGAGCTTTGCATTCTGAGAGTTTGTATAAGGCGGAATGCCCGGTGCCGAGAGCGCGGACATTTAGTAAATTCCAGAATTGGAGCAAAACGAAAATTGTAAAGCAGATGGTAAGTTCTCTTATGGAACCTTCTCCCCAGAGGTTGTAGTAAAACATTAGTTGCAGTAGGATATTAAAGAACGCTATAGCGCAGAAACAAATAAACCATGTCATCCTTTTTGTTATGATGAAATCGGTGGTTTTTCTGGGCTGTTCTTTCATGACACTGGGAGAAGGTGGTAGCGTGGAAATGGCTATCGATGCCAATGTGTCCATAATAAGGTTGATCCATAAAATTTGTGTAACGGTCAGGGGCATTTCTGTCCCCATGAATGCACCGACAATGGAGATAAGCAGTGCGGAGAGACAGATGGTTAATTGGAAGGTGATAAACCGTTGTATATTTTTATATAAGGATCTTCCCCACATTACGGCAGTGCTGATGGAGTAGAAGGAATCATCCAGAAGGGTGATATCTCCGGCCTCTTTGGCAACAGCCGATCCTGAGCCCATGGCTAATCCGATGTGAGCTTGGTTGAGGGCAGGCGCATCGTTTGTTCCATCACCAGTGACGGCAACAATTTCTCCTTGCTTTTGGAGCAGTGAGACTAAACGCTGCTTATCCATGGGGCGTGCCCGGCTGATAAGTTTGATATCACTGAGGATAGACAAGGCTTCTTCTTCAGAAAGTTTTTCAAAAGCTTGTCCAGTAATGGTGTTCTTGTCATAAGAGTCTTCGGGTGTCCATAGTCCGATACGCCGGGCTATTTCTACCGCTGTTTTTTCGTTGTCTCCAGTGATAATCTTTATTTTAATATGTGCGTCGGTACATGCTTTTACGGCATAGGGGATGTCTTCTCTGATGGGGTCCATAATGGCGGCAATACCTTGGAATATAAATCCTTTCTGTTTGAGGCATTGCTGAATATCAGTTCCTGTTGTAAAAAGATATGCGAATGCTAATGTCCGCATGGCAGATTCCTGATACTGTTTGAGCTTTGCCTGTATGTCCGACATCTGTGAGGGGGCAAGCCCGCAAAGTTCTATGATATATTCAGGTGCTCCCTTTAGAAAGAGAATGTTGCTATCACCATTACTGATGAGTGTTCCCATCATTTTTCTTTCAGTTGAAAAAGGCAGTTGGGATATAATGTGCGCTTGCTGACGCATCTGCAGGTAGTCAGTGTTATGTTCCTTCAGATGCCTGAGCAGTGCCGATTCTGTCGGGTTGCCTGAAAATGTACCGTCATGATTGAGCAATGCCGTAGAATTGACAGCCATGTTTTGGAACAATAAGTCTTCTCTCTGTTCATTTCCGTAGATGTCATCAACTTTCATCATGTTCTGTGTCAGGGTTCCGGTCTTGTCTGTGCAGATAACGGTTACGGCTCCCATTGTTTCGCAGGCGTGCATCTTGCGTACCAGGTTGTTGGTGGCAAGCATGCGCCTCATGTTGAGGGTGAGGCTTAGCGTTACAGCCATAGGGAGTCCTTCTGGAACAGCCATGACAATAAGTGTTACTGCAATCATGAAATAATTAAGACAGATGCTGCCTATTCGTATCCAGTCAATGGGCATTTCCGGTGGTAGCAGTGACAGATAGTGGTATATGCCGTGGGTAGTGCAAATGATGAAGATGAGTGTGGAAACGGCTATGGAGACTTTTGAGATAAGTTCGGCGAGTCTGTCTAATTGCAGGCGTAGCGGAGTGGGTACGTCAATGGTTTTTGCAGACTCTTTTGCAACATGTCCTATTTCTGTCTTGTCTCCGACGGCTGTTATTTTAATGACGGCATGTCCTTCCAGTATCTTAGATGACCGATAAACCATGTAAGGGGGGTATGTCGTCTCTTTGATGTCCTCGGGGATGTTGCTTGCTGTGAATTTGCGTGTGCTGGGTTCTCCGGTCAGACTGCTTTCGTCAACAACAAGCTGAATGCTGTCCAATAATTCACCATCGGCAGGAATTTCTTCGCCTTGTTGCAGGATGATGATATCGCCGACAACAATCTTGCTTCGTGAAATTTTTACGATTTGATTGTTGCGTATGGTTGTGCATGGTTCCTCTTGTTCCAATGCATTAAGGATGTCAAATTTCCGAGAGGCATCCAATTCAAAGAAAAATCCTACACCAGTGGCAAGCAGGATGGCTATGATGATACCGATAGTTTCAATGTACTCATTTTCGAAGAAGCCGATGATCAGTGACAAGGTGGCAGCAATGAGTAGAATACGGATAATGGGGTCTTCAAATTTCTCAAGGTAAAGCTTTATCCAGGAGGGACGTTCGGCAGGTGTGAGGATGTTCTCTCCATGTTGTTTCCTGCTTTTCAGGACCTCTTCATCAGTGAGTCCTAAACTCTTTAGGTCAAAATCAGATGCCATGGTTGTTGTATATTGTACTGCAAAGGTACGATAAAATTGAAAGATGCGGCGTTCTTGCCTATTGTTTGATGGATTTCTTCATTAAGGTCATGCTGATGTATGGATGTTCCTGCATGTCTTTTTGTGAGGAGAATATCGTGAAAATGTCGGTTTTATCGGTGTAAATCCTTGTATGCGTTTCTTATGACGTTTGGTGAAATGTCATAATTCCTGTTGACGGGTCGGCCTTCTTCGGTGAGTGAGTGCTCAAGCAGCCAGTCGTAGGTTTCCTTGAGATATAAAATCCGGGCCGGTGCGCCATGGTTATACCCTGACAGTTTTGTGAATATAAGCCTTTGGGGCTGGCCCAGCGAGCTGATTCCATCGCAGACTCTTTGTGAGGCACTGATTGGCACGGCCCTGTCGGCTGTGCCATGGAAAATCCATAATGGGACTTGGCTCAACCCTGAAAAGTCTTTTAACGTCGTACCCCCGCAGAGTTCTACTGCGGCGGCGATTTTATCGGGATATGTTCCGATGAAATCGAGTGTTCCGTACCCTCCTAAACTGATACCTATAGTGTATACTCTGTTGGTGTCAACGGTATAGTTGTCTTCAACCCATTTGAGACAATTCATTATTTTGTGTGGGTTCCATGACCCGCCGGGATTTTGCGGTGCAAGAACGATGGCCGGAATCTTTCTTCCTTTGTCGATGGCATGAATAGTCCCATAGGTGCGTACTCTTTTCAGATTGTTTCCGCACAGGCTCTTGCCGTGTAGGAAAATGATGACAGGGGTCTGTTTGTCGGCTGTATAGCCTTCGGGGGTGTAGAGCCAAAAATTATATCCGTTTTTTACTTTGCCTGAGAAAGATTTCAATTCCTGTGCATGGAGCAGCCGTGGTATCAGGCATAGCAGGCTGGTGTAAAGAATAAGTATGTGGATTTTCATAGTTGTGTGATTTTGTTGTTGCGGACAATAATCGAAATAGATATTGTATGCAGGATAACGATGACGGCAAGTTCTATGTACAATGTAGTGGGTGAATATTGGGATATGGCCTCGCTGACAGGCAGAAACTCTGTTATGGCCCATGGAAATTTGCCGAATTCAGCGATGATCCATCCACAGACGGTACAAATTATTGCCAATGGGCATGCAAAGATATTGAGCATGAGAATCCGCTTGTTCCATGTGGAGTTTTTGTTGATAAACAAGTAGATTAATGCCCCGATCAACAGCATAAGGAGAAACCCTGCGCCAATCATGATTCTGAAAGCCCAGAAGTGGATTTTTGACGTTGGTCTGACTTGGGCGGCGTTGTCTAAATGGGCATAGCCGGAATACTGGCTTTCGTAGCGAAACTGTTGTTCCTGCCTGTTATTGCTGATATTCTTGCGTGTCTGTAATGACTGTATGGCCAGGTCGTGTTTTTGCTGAAATGATTTTGCGATTCCGCCTTCAGGCAGGGCATATCCTCCTGAAATGACGTCTTCCTTGCCTGGGACGAAGCCGAAATTGCTGTGAGTGGACAGACGGGACAGCAAATTTGAGAATTTGACGGGGGCTATCACTGTAAAAGGCATTTCCTTGCCGCCTTTTTCAATGTCTTGGATTGCTGCCATCTTCATTGGTTGTTGCTTGGCTACGGTGTATCCAGTGCTGTCGCCGATGCACATAGTAAGTATCAAACCGAGAAAAGCTGCGGTTAAACCGATGAAAATGCTCGTTTGATATTGCTCCAGACCTTGTTTCTGACGCAGGATGTGCAGGCAGCATGTGGATATGACAAAAGTGGCCCCGATTACCCAGCACGAAGTGACCATGTGGAAAAACTTGAGCGCGGCCAACGGTGAAGCTATAACCCATGAGGGGTGGGAAATGGCGAGTGTCATGTCGGAGGCAATGACATAAGTTCCCAGAGGGCATTCGGCCCATGCTGAGACGGCAACAGGCCACCACAGGGCAAGATTAAAGAAAATTCCTGATGTCCAGACAACGGCGAGGTAGTGCTTAGGGGTAAAGCTGTTTCTTTTTTTGCTCAAAAAGTACAGCAATATGGATGCAACGGCCATGATAAAAATTTCGCTGCCGACGGAGACGGGTGAGGTGATGAACGGTGCTTTTCCCCAGAATCCGGCCCAGTTGAAGGCGAGTACGGCTGCAAGCACAATACCGTTTGCCAATGTAAGCTTTAAAAAAAGTGTCAGCCAATGGTACCAATAGTTAAATTGTTGAAGCCATCGTTCTTTATGGATTATATAGTAGGTGCTGTCTGTAATTGCCAGGATAAGTAGCAGGCCGGATGACAGAGCATAGAAAATCCAAAACAGGATAGCCGGAACAGTAGTGATGATTTCGGTTAAATGGGAAAACTGAGCCATAGTCTATTGGTATTACTGAAATGCAAAATAAAGCATTTTTTGCTACATGGACAAATTTTTGGAGGTGTTTTCCTGTTGCGCCCGTCAGTTTTCTTTGTTATGTCGTTCGTTACCGGGGCAGGTCAGTTTTCTCCAAGACGGGTGTCAGTTGCATGAGGATTGACGGTAAGGGCAGGGTGGTTCTTGGCAGAGGAATTCCAGACGGGAGAGATAATTTTTGGCGCCCTGTATTTTTTACATTTGTTAACATGATGTTTCCTTCTCTCTCCACTCCCCTTCCAGAAGGTGCTGTAGAGGGGATAAATTTTGTAGGCCTACGAGATTTCACTGGCAGGCCTTCCGGTTTCAATGCGCAGGCCTGCCAGTGAAAACGCTCAGGGCAGGAAAATGAAAGTACTCTTGGTGTCACTCTCTAAAGCGTCGTTTCAGGGCTAAAACAAAAACATTTATTAGCAGTATTTAACAAAAATTCAGAAACAAGACATGTGTATGGCGGAATAACGGAAGGCCGTAGGGACAGGCCATAGGGAGCCGAAAGGCAAAGGGGATGGTTACATCAGGGAAAAATGATAAAGAGGAATAATGTATTTTATTGTCCTGTCTGATGATGTGATTGGCCCGATTTTTGTAATTTTGCATTATACTTTAGTATAATGGAGCAACATTTTTCACAGGATCAGATTCAGGTTCAGAAGCAGGTGCAGGTTCAGACCTTGACTCCCCAGCAGCTGCTGTTGGTAAAATTGACAGAAATGCCTGTCAATGAACTTGAGATGCGTGTGGAAAAAGAGATGCTTGAGAATTCGGCTTTGGAAGAAGGCGCTCCAGAGCAGATGGACGACAGTTCCCCTGAGGAAGATGCTTATTCTGAGGATTATGCCGGTGGGGATGATGATGGCATGGAGGAGACAGACTCCGGCAGTAGTGAGTATGACGAGCGCCGTAATGACTATGCTTCAGATGATGACACTCCCGATTACCTGTTGCAGTCATCGTACGGAAAGGAAGAACCCGTATATGTATCCTTCGGCGAGCAGGAATCCTTTTATGAAAGCCTTCGGCTGCAGATAGGCGAACATGACGTAACCGACCGTCAGCGTGAATTGCTGGAATATCTTATAGGGTCGTTGGACAGTGATGGCTTGCTGAGACGCAGCCTCGACTCAATATGTTACGACTTGGCGATAAATGAAAATATAGATGTGACTCCTGAGGAGTTGGGAGATGTATTGGCAATCCTTCAGAGTTTCGACCCTGTAGGTATAGCGGCAACATCTCTCCAGGAATGCCTGTTGATACAGTTGAGGCATGTCAGCAAGCCTTCGGCCGATGTGCAGACAGCACTCAACATCGTAGAAAAGCATTTTGATGATTTTATCAATAAGCGATATGACAAACTCCGTCAGTTGTATCGTATGGATGTAGAACGCTTTAATGGGGTGCTCCGTGTCTTGCAGCATCTCAATCCTCGCCCTGGAAGCGGGTTGAGTGATACGATAGGAGATAGTTCCCAGGTAGTTGTTCCCGACTTTACTGTCAGGCAGGAGGAAGACGGGCATTTTGAAATCTCGCTGAATCAAGGTGAGGTTCCAGTGCTGCACATCAGCCATTCATACAGAGAGTCGCTGGCAGAGTATGAGCGGAACAGGAAGAATCTGTCCAGACAACAAAAGGAAACAGCCCTGTACCTGAGACAGAAAGTAGATGCGGCACAGAGTTTTATCAGTGCTATTATGCAGCGCCGGGAAACCCTGATGCAGACAATGACGGCCATTGTTGGCCTGCAGAAAACTTTTTTTGAAGAAGGCGATGATACATTGTTGAAGCCGATGATACTGGAAGACGTGGCACAAGCCACAGGGTTGGATAAAAGTACAATATCAAGGGTGACGAAAAACAAGTATGTGCAGACTGATTATGGTGTGTTCCCCCTGAAATTCTTTTTTAATGAAAAGTTTGTGGCATCCAATGGTGAGAATCTGTCCAAGATGCAGATAAAAAATAAATTGATGGAGATTATCGATGGAGAGGATAAGCACAATCCTTATTCCGATGACGAGATAGCCGAATTGTTGAACAAAGCAGGATTTCCTGTTGCCCGTAGGACTATTGCCAAGTATAGGGTAAAGATGAATATTCCTGTAGCAAGACTGAGACGCCAATGACAGGGAAATATATCATATATGCCGCAAAGGTTTTATCCATTCTGTTTGCTCCGTTCTACTTCAGTATACTGGCGTTTCTGATCATGTTTGTATTCAGTTATATGAAGATGTTGCCGCTGGATTACAAACTGCTGATACTGGGAGTAGTCTATGGATTTACGATAGCTTTGCCGTTGCTCGGAATAGCAATGTACAGGAAGCTGAGCGGTTTGCGCCGTCACCAGATGACCCGGCGGGAACTGAGGGTTGTGCCCTATGTGATAAGCATTGTATGCTATGCCTGCTGTCTGGTATTGATGGAAAGTCTCCACATACCCCATTTCATGATAAGCATTCTTGTCTGTGCCCTGGCTGTGGAGGTTGTCTGCGCAGTTATCAACAATTGGGTCAGGATCAGCACCCACGCAGCAGCGGCAGGGGCAATGAACGGAGCCTTGCTGGCATTTTCCATGATATTCAACTTCAACCCCGTGTGGTGGCTGTGTCTCACTCTGCTCATCACGGGTATGGTAGGAAGCAGCAGAATCATTCTGCGCCAGCATTCCCTGGCAGAAGTCAATTGGGGCATATTAGTAGGATTCTGCTGTGGCGTAATTACTATTTTGACAATATAAAACAATACATAAAAGCATAATGAAAGCAATAGTTAGTATAATCATGGGAAGCACCAGCGACCTCCCGGTAATGGAGAAGGCAGCTGCCTTTTTGGACAGTATGGATATTCCCTTTGAGATGAATGCATTTTCAGCCCACCGCACCCCTGTAGAAGTGGAACGCTATGCCCGTGAGGCCCGGGAACGCGGAATCAAGGTCATCATTGCCGGAGCAGGCATGGCGGCAGCCTTGCCCGGAGTGATAGCAGCCAACACGACGGTTCCCGTTATAGGAGTCCCAATCAAGGGCATGCTGGACGGCTTGGATGCGATGTTGTCCATCATACAGATGCCTCCCGGTATACCAGTGGCGACAGTCGGAGTGAATGCAGCATTGAATGCTGCAATTTTAGCCGTGGAAATGTTGGCTTTGAATGATTCCGGTTTGGCTTTGAAAATGGAGGAGTACAAGTCGGGATTGAAAGACAAGATAGTGAAAGCCAATGACGAGTTGCATAGCCTGACATACAAGAATAAGACTAACTGAATCTGTATGGCTGAAAATCAACGAAAAGATATTTCATATTTTAACTACCGGCGTCGGCAGAGTACGATAGTCAACGTGGGCAAGATACCTATGGGGGGCGTGTACCCCATCAGGCTGCAGAGTATGACGACCCGGCCGACAACAGATACCGAAGGTTGCGTTGAACAGTGTGAGGCTATCATAGGTGCAGGAGCAGATTATGTCCGTCTGACAACACAGGGAACCAAAGAGGCAGAGAACCTCAGGAATATCCGTCGGGAACTGCATCGTAAGGGTCTGTTTTCGCCGCTGATAGCAGATGTACATTTCAATCCGGCGGTGGCCGATGTCGCAGCCGAAATCGTGGAGGGAGTACGCATTAATCCCGGCAACTACGTTGATGCCGCACGCACTTTCAGGCATTTGGAGTACACCGACGAAGAATATCAGGAAGAACTTAAAAAAATAGAAAACCGCTTAGTACCTTTTCTGAAAATATGTAAAGCACATCATACGGCAGTGCGTATAGGAGTGAACCATGGCTCACTCTCCGATCGCATCATGAGCCGATACGGCGATACGCCAAGAGGTATAGTGGAAAGCTGTATGGAGTTCTTGCGTATATGTAAAAAGGAAAATTTCCGTGATGTCGTCATATCCATAAAGGCCAGCGACGTGGCAGTGATGGTTCGTTCGGTACGCCTGTTAGCTAGTGTGATGGAGGCAGAGTCAATGCGCTACCCGTTGCACTTGGGAGTGACGGAGGCCGGTGAAGGAGAAGACGGAAGAATTAAGAGCGCATTGGGCATCGGAGCCTTGTTGTCTGACGGAATAGGCGATACCATCAGGGTATCCTTGAGTGAAAGCCCGGAACACGAGATACCCGTGGCGCGAAAAATTGTAGATTATGTCAGTCAGCGAGCCGACAAGCGCCGTATAGGAGGCCGTGTTGCCGAAAGCTTTAACTTCGTAGATCCTCAGCCGCGTGAGACGCGTGCTGTAGGGAATGTAGGCGGTGCTAATGCTCCAATTGTAATAGCAGACCGTTTCAGCCAGATTGATAAGGTGCAGCCCGATTTCCTGTATTGCGGTGACAAACTTCCCCATGAGGAGAAAGACTTCAAGGGAGCATATATTGTTGACGCTGGTGTGTGGCGGAATACCCCAGACACATATCCTGCCTTTACATTTCAGATGTTGTCTCAGATTGACGTGTATGAGGCTGACATGAAATTCCTCTTTCTGCCCTGTCATCTGATAGACAATGCAGTCGAAGAATGTCTGCGCCGCCATTCCGAAGTTGTTGTGATAGCCCAGAGTACTCACGTAAATCATGTAGGAGAATTCCGCTCATTGATTCATCGTATGACAAATCATAAGCTCTGTAATCCAGTCGTGCTATTCTTCTCTTATAGCTATGGTCTCAAGCAGGAAGAGGATATACAGATAGAAGCTTCTTTGGATTGTGGCGCAGTGTTGTTTGACGGGTTGTGTAACGGGCTGTATCTTTCTGCTCCAGATACGCGCAATGAAGCGATGAACAGATTGCTGAGCCATACGGCATTTTCGATTCTTCAGGGAGCAGGCTTACGGCGTACTCGTACAGAGTATATTTCATGTCCCGGTTGTGGACGTACATTATATGATTTGCAGGCAACAATAGCCCGAATAAAGTCAGCTACTCAGGGAATGGCCAATCTGAAAGTGGCTGTAATGGGTTGCATCGTCAATGGTCCTGGCGAAATGGCAGGGGCGGATTATGGCTATGTCGGTGCCGGCAGAGGTAAGATAAGCCTATACAGAGGCAAGGAATGTGTAGAAAAAAATATACCGGAAGAAGATGCCGTGGAACATCTGCTACAGCTTCTCCGAAATGACGGACAAATAAAATAACAAATAAGATGGAACATAAATTATTTATTTACAATACCCTGACGCGTACCAAGGAACTATTCAAGCCCCTGAATGCTCCCCATGTCGGGATGTATGTATGCGGACCTACAGTATATGGCGACCCTCATTTGGGTCATGCCAGACCTTCAATAACGTTTGATATCCTGTTCCGCTACCTGAAACATATAGGTTACAAGGTTCGTTATGTCAGGAATATAACTGATGTCGGCCATTTGGAACATGATGCTGATGAAGGAGAGGACAAAATAAGCAAGAAAGCGCGTCTGGAACAGCTTGAGCCGATGGAGGTAGCTGAATACTATACTCTGCGCTATCACCAAGCCATGGATGCTCTGGGGGTATTGCCGCCGAGTATAGAGCCTCATGCTACAGGACATATCATCGAACAGATAGAATTGGTGAAGGAAATCCTTGATAATGGCTATGCCTATGTGAGTGAGGGAAGCGTTTATTTTGATGTGGAGAAGTACAATCAGAAATATCATTATGGAAAGTTATCCAATCGTAACCTTCAGGATGTAATTAATAATTCCCGCACTTTGGACGGTGTCAATGAAAAACATAACCAAGTAGATTTTGCCTTGTGGAAAAAAGCACAGCCACAGCATATTATGCGTTGGCCGAGTCCTTGGAGCATAGGTTTCCCAGGATGGCATACAGAGTGTACGGCAATGGGAAGAAAGTATCTGGGCAGTCATTTTGACATACACGGCGGAGGCATGGATTTGGTATTCCCTCATCATGAATGTGAGATAGCCCAAGCCGTGGCGAGCCAAGGCGATGACATGGTACATTACTGGATGCATAACAACATGATAACGATTAACGGACAGAAAATGGGCAAGAGTCTGGGCAATTTTATTACTTTGGAGCAGTTCTTTACCGGTAATCATGACAAATTGGACGAAGCTTATTCTCCGATGACGATACGTTTCTTTATCCTGCAGGCTCACTATCGTAGTACGGTAGATTTCAGCAACGAAGCCTTGAAAGCCAGTAGCAAGGGGTTGGAGCGTTTGTTTGATGCTGTCAAGCAGTTAGATCGCATTACTCCTGTTGTGGATGGACAGATAGACAGAGCCTATATTGACCAGCTTGCCACGAAGTGCTATGATGCTATGGATGACGACCTGAATACCCCGATAGTAATCAGCCATCTTTTTGAAGCTTGCCGTGTGATAAATCAGTTGGCAGATAAGCAGAATACAATAACTCCTGACGCACTGACGGAGTTGAAGAAAGTATTGTATACATTCTCTTTTGATATCTTAGGCCTCAGGATGGAGGAGAGTGGCAGTGGCGAGCGGGAGGAATCCTATGCCAAGGCCATTGACCTTCTGTTGGATATACGGCAGAAAGCTAAAGTAAATAAGGATTGGTCAACGAGTGACCGCATTCGGGAAGAATTGGCAGCGTTAGGCTTTGAAGTAAAAGATACACGCGATGGCGTGACTTGGAAGTTGAATAAATGATGAGAATTTTCCATACTGCCGATTGGCATATAGGGCATCTTTTATATGGAAATAATAGGGTTGAGGAGCACGAGCATTTCCTGAAATGGTTGTTGTCGCAGGTACGGTCATATAAACCGGATGTCTTTCTGGCCGTTGGAGATATCTTTGACGGTACATTGTTGTCGGGTGAAGATGAACGTATATTTTGGGATTTCTTGATGCAATTGACACGGGATAATCCCCAGATGCGCGTCATTTTGACCACGGGGGATAGTGATGATGTCTCATATGTGAATTCCTCGCTGTCTGTTTTTCATCGTGTAGGGGTTCAGGTTCGTTCCCAGATACCAAGAAATGGACGTGGGGAAATTGACTACGAAGAATTATGTATTCCTGTTAATGCCATTGAGCACCCTGACGAGCAGATAGTTATCCTAGCCGTTCCTGTAGACAGGGAAGGAATGGCAGATAACGGCATCTATGAACAGTTGGTCAAAATGGTATCGAAGCGTTTCTCAGATATGCCGATAGTTGTTATGGCTCACGGATATGCCAAGGGGGCTCGTACTCTTCAGACAAATGGAAAAGATTATGCTATTGGATACGGCGTAGATGTCATGGATTTTACGCCATTGGCGTCAAAAGTTGCTTATATTGCTTTGGGCCATATCCATCAGGCGCAGGCGATAGCTGGCTACGATAATATATGGTATGCCGGAAGTCCCCTGTCTCTTTCTTTTGAAGAGCGGGATTACAGTTTGGGTATCAATATGGTTGATATTGAATCCAAAGATTCTGTCAAGATTAAGCATTTGGAATACAAGCCTCTTCGAAAATTGCTGACAATACCTTCCGATTCGGGTTGTTCTTATAAGGAAGCAGAAAAATATCTGGCTTCTTTTGATAAAATTTCCCGGAATGACGATAGCGTTTCCTACCCCTATGTGGAGTTGAAAATACGTGAGGATAACCCTACTCCTGAGATGCTTGAAACCTTACAGGCGATGGCTTCAGAGCGCTGTGTGAAATTATGCCGGATAGAGAGGGTAATGTCTGAGAAGGCAATGGAAGAAACCTATCCAGATTTGTCTGCAGACGACCTGCAGCAATTGGTTCCAGGGCGGATGATCCGTGAAATGTACCATCAGCGCTACAGTGAAGACATGATGGATGAAATGGCACGCTTAGTTGCCGATGTAAAAAGAACGGGTGAGAATGCCGACTTATCCTAAGTCCTGATGTTGTTATGAGAATCGAAATAATAGAAATAAATAATATACTCTCTTTCCAAGGGAAGCATACTGTCGATTTTATGCGTAAGCCTTTGGAAAGGGCAGGTTTGTTTGCTGTCACTGGCCGGACTGGTATTGAATTGAAGGTTTTTTTGGATGCTGTATGTATCGCCTTGTATGGGAGAAAACACGAATCCTCTGTGGACGGAATGTCTGAGATTCCGTATAGTGATTTTCTATCGCCTGGTGCGGTCATGGGGGGAGTACGGTTGCAGTTTTCCCTTGAGGGCGGCCAGAAGTATGAGGCAGAATGGTCTGCCCGATGCAATAAGCCTTCTGCTCCGGTTGAAGTAAACCATATATTGAAACAGTTGTCTCCTGGCAGTCAGCAGTGGCAGGGCGCGGAGAAGGTCCGCCAAAGTATTCATGCACTTTTGGGATTGACTTTTTCCCAGTTCAGGTCAGCAGTGATTCTTTCTCCAGGTCAGTTTATCCATTTCTTCTCGGTGACATCTGAGGAGAGAAGTCGTATGTTGGAACATCTCACGGGAACGGAGATATATGGCCGAATGTCTAGGCTGGTATATCTTCGCCGTATGGAGGTGCGTAAAGACTATGAAAAGATGATAAGCCTATTAGAAGGAATCAGCAGGAATCGTTTCTCTGAAGAAGAATTTTCCAAACTTCAGGAGACGATGATTATGGAGAAGGGGAAACTGGAAAAAGACAGGGTTGCACTCCTTGAAGTGGAGAAATACCTCAGTTGGTTTGACCGTTATTCTGAGGCTATGGCACATCAGGAGGAACTCAAACTGGTTCAGACAGATGCACAGGCTGCAGTCAATAAATTGTACGAGCAGAAAGCCCAGTTAGACAGGTTTGATCAGGTGCAGCCTTTTCAGTCATTATATGATGCCATTGTTGCCAAGAAGAAGGAAATAGATGTCTACCGTCACTCAATTGCCTTGATCCAGCAGGATATGCGCAGCACTAAGTCTGAGAAGGAGGCATCAGCAGACAGTCTTCAGAGAATAAGGGAGAGCATGGCATTGCGTCAGAGGGAATATGTAGACGCATTGCCTCTGATTGGGAAAGCCTATTCTGCCGAAGGTGAAATCAGGGCATGGGAAGAGAATATAAACCGTGTATGTTTAGAGATATCCCGGTTGGAGGAACGGGTTACATCCTTGCAGTCGGAGATAAAAGACAAGACCGCGGAGATGGAGGATAGGCTGAAGCTGCGCCAGCAACTGAAAAATGACTTGCAGGCCGTTGCTATGCACCGTCCGATGATAGAGAAAATCGGTGAGGTTAAGGGCAATATGGCAAAACTCCATGACATATATGTGGATACTCAGGACTGTAGGTCCAAGCTTAATGAGATACAGAAAGAGATCCAAGCTGATAAGGTGTTGAAATCAAGCCTTGAAAACCAATATAATGACTTGCAGTCCCAGCTCTCTTCCCTGCGGGCTGAATTAAATATTCATATTCAGGCCAATCAAGGATTGAATTCCGCCGAACTCCAGCAGAGGATTATTTATTTCTCTGACTTGCAGAGAGATTCCCGCAATGCTCGGGAGTTGTGGATAAGCATTGCTGACAGCTATGAGCGTCAGGATGAATTGGCAAACGAAATCAGAGGTATTAATGCTGACTTGAAGAAACTGGACACAGAGGTGCCTCATGTCTCGCTTGTTCTGTTTGAAAAGAAAAAGATGTTTGAGACTGCCCAAAGAGTGCTTATTTTGGGTCAGCATAAGAATTTGCTGGATATGCGTAAACAGTTGAAAGAGGGTAAACCTTGTCCTGTTTGCGGTGCAGCCCATCATCCCTATCATGCACAGGCTACGAGTGATCTTATCAACCATCTGACTCAGGATTTTGAAGAGGCGAAGGCTGATTATGAAAATAGCCGGAAAAACTACCTGGATACTCTTTCCCAAAGGCAGAAGAAACAATTGTTATTGGAGGAGAGAGGCAGAATGCTGGAAGAACTCAAGGCGCGTACGTCCCGTATGCTTGCTCAGTGGGAAGATTACAAAGGCTTGGATGCATCCTTTGGTGATACGTCCACGTCGGTCAATCGTGCCAACCGTACAATGCTGCTGACACATCTGCTCGACAATGCTACGCGCGAGCTGCAGAGTGAGAAACTCCGTAATGCCGAATATAATCACCATCAGGTTGTGATAAATGAGATTAACGGTAAGATACAGAAACTGATGACAGCTATGGCGGACGTTAACAAAAAACTCACTGAATCCAATGCCGTCAACAGTGTCCATGAGTCTCTGGTAAGCAATTTGGAGCGACGTATCAAGCACAATGACAACAGGAGTGCTGAAATGTACTCTCAGTTGGAACTCATGATGACTATGCCGCTATGGAAGGAAAAGTACAAGAGCAATTATGAAGGCTTCGTAGCTGAGATGTCTGCCATTGTGTCCAAATGGACAGATTTGCAAGGACAGGTTTCTGCACTGGATGCCGTTGTGTACAGGCTCCGTACTGATATATCTTCCTTGCAGGGAGAGTTGGATTTTTGCCGCGGCCAGATGTCTGATGACCGGGGAATAGAAAAAAGCTTGGGAGAGAAAATCAAAGTACACCGTTCAGAAATGGCCAAGATGTTCAGCAATGCCATGGTGGAGAATGTAGAAAGATCCCATGTAGACCACATGATTGCTGTCCAGACGGAGGAGAGTAAGGCGTTAGACAAATACATGGAAGTCTGCAGACATTATGACGGAATGTCGGCCAATATGACCATGCTGCAGGACATGCTTGCTCAGGCAGAGCAGGAACTCCACGGGCTGAGTTCCGACCTGGATTTTCAGATTGCCCGTTTCAACAGTGAGAATGCGCCACTCCAGTATTTTGAGCTTGAGAAAATATTCTCTGCCAAGTGTGACTGGAATCTTTTGCGTAAGGAAATTGACGGTAAAAAGGCTGCGCTTGACAATATCAATGCCGAGATGGAAAAAGCCGACGGACAGATACTTCAACTTATTCAGTCTGAAGACAGACCTTTGGAGGAGTTTATCGGTAATGCGTTGCAGTACAGGGAGCAGCAGAAACTCCTGTCGGCTGACATGAAAGATATTGAAAAAAATATTGCCCGGATACAGTTCCTGTTGGATAAGCATCAGGACAGTATTGACAAGTTGGCATCCTGTGAAGAGGAGAAACACAGGCTGGAGGCTGAACTCGCCTTGTGGGACAGGTTGTGCGAATTGATGGGCAGTGCTGACGGGGGCAAGTTCCGTCAGGCAGCTCAGAGAGTGGTGTTTACGGTCCTGTTGCAATCGGCCAATGCCCAATTGCGCCGGATGAAATCCTCTTTCTTCCTCAGTGTAGTGCCCGATGAACTGGATATGGAGATTATCTGCCGCGACAGGCTTGACCAGCGTTTTAAGGTCAGTTCGCTCTCTGCAGGTCAACTCTATGTGGTCTGTCTGAGTTTGGCATTAGGCTTGTCGGCAATGTTGAAGGAATTTTCTCCCGGGGATTCTCTGTTTGTCGATGCCTGTGCCGACAATATAGATGCCCGTGAAGCCAGAATGCTGCAGGATGCAGTGTCAGCATTTCAGAGAGTTTCGCGTTGCAGAATAGGCATCATGGGGTCTTCGTCATCGTTGGCAGCCAGAATTTATCCTCAAGTCACAGCATACTGAGACGGCTGTAGGGATAGGTGGTATTTATCTGAAATAATACACGAAGAAGGGGTGGAAATCAAAGTTTCCACCCCTTCTTCGTGTATATAAGGAAAATAGATGTATGCCTTATAGGTTCGGATTCATCTTGCCCCATTCTGCAACGGGTGGAATGATCTCCAAAGTTACCAGCTCATCGCGCATCTTGCAGAGGTGTTGGTAGGAAGCCTCCAGGGCAGCCATTTCCTCAGCTGTGCCTGTGGGGGCAGTGTAGTGTACACCTGTTGCGTCGATAGTTGTAGGCATAGCCATCATGACATGCTGGTATTTGTCGGTCTTGACGAAGCATCCGGCAGGCAAGGTGAATTTTTCACCGCCCATGGCAGCCTCTATCATCTTGATGGCATTGTATGCCGGGCTCTGGAAAGAGCTGCGGCCACGCAGTTTGATGATGTTGGAACCACCCTGAATGGTGTTGTGCTTGATTTCTGCCCATTTCTCAGCCGACAGATTCATGTCAGCCAAAGGTTTGCCGTCAATCTTGACCTGTGATGCAAATACAGCCATCTGCTCGCCGTGGCCACCGTAGGTATGGGCACCCGTTACCTTGTCCTGCTGTACACCAAATTCCTGTGCAAGTGCTTCTTGCAGACGTGTGGAGTCAAGAGCAGCAAGTGAGGTCAGCTGATTGGGTTTCAGACCTGAGTGGATGAGTGCAGTAAGTGCTGTAACATCGGCAGGGTTGAAGATGACTACGACATGCTCTACATCAGGACAATATTTCTTGATATTGTCACCAAATTCAGCAGCAATCTTGCAGTTACCTTTGAGCAAGTCTTCGCGGGTCATGCCTTCCTTGCGGGGAGCACCACCGGAGGAAACGATGTATTTGGCACCGGTAAATGCCTCTTCGGGGTTTACGGTCCATGTAATATTGGCACCTGGAAATGCGCAGTGATACATTTCTTCAGCTACACCGTGTACACCTGGCTCGAAAATGTCATAGAGACAGATATTGGGGGTCAGACCCAGCATCATTGCTGTCTGAACCATGTTGGAGCCGATCATGCCACCGGCACCTACAATAACAAGCTTGTCATTTGTTAAAAAATTCATAATGATATTGTTTTATGTGTTTTTGTGATAGTAGACTATTCTATAATGCAAATTTAGCACAATATTTTGTTATAGTGTTAACTGCGGGGAATGTTTTCTGTTTTTTTTCTGATTATGGTATGCGTCCTATATACCGGCTATGAGAAAAATAAAGGTATGGGAGGAGTATGTGTTTTCGCCCCGTTGCATTTTATATTCCCCGTTGCTGAACGTACGTTCACCGATGCGAAACATATGTTCACCAGTGCAAAACATACGTTCACCGACGCTGAACATAAACTCCTCGGAGGATAACCTCCTTTTTCGTCGGCATCGTTCCAATCCTTTCTCCCCATGGATGGAACACGTCTGCCTCCTGCTGTTTGCCTCAAAAAAATAAAAAGATTGATGATTAAGAAAATAATTTTATATCTTTGCAAAACGAGAAATAAATAATTAAAAATTTCATATTACAAT
>CACYCZ010000072.1 GCA_902773055.1 uncultured Bacteroidales bacterium | reverse complement strand
GTTTTCCACGGCCTCCCTACAGTATGCAATCTCACAACTGTTCTCGTCGATGTAGTTGTAATAGAGCATTATACCGTCAGCATTCTCCTGACAGAAATCCCAGGCATGAATTCCACACACGGGAAACAGCAGCAACAGCAGCACCATGCAATGTTTCATGACTTGGCTAATTTTTGCAAATTTATCCGGTTTTTAATAAATTATACTGTATTCTAAAAATTGTAACAAGTTAAAATTCCTCTATGCATGACAAAGTTAAAGATTTTTTTTATATAGCTTTCCTTTCTGCATATTTTTTTAACGGGATATCCGGATTTTACCCCGAACAAGGTATTCTGAAGAGGCACGGAAATGCCACAACAGCCCGATACATTTTATGTTTCGCGATGCTGAACGTACGTTCACCGATGCGAAACATACGTTCACCGACAGGAAACATACATTCAGCATCGGGAAACATAACATTCAACGCTGCCAGACCACTGTTGCATCGCCATACAGTCAATCCTTTCTCCCTGAAATTCAGAACCTCTGTCAGGGAAATCGGCTTTCTCCCCCCCGTCGGACACCCCTATGCGCCACCTTTTATGGCATGGCAACTATAGCCACAGACCATAAATCACCATCAAGGAAACACCTGTTGGAGTGCTCCTTTTATGTTCAGGTGACAAGCAGGACTGAGATTTTCAGTCCTGCACATGAAGTTTAATGCCTAAATATTTGCACTGCAACTTTATAAGATGTAACTTTGCAGTGGATTTCAACTAAACTCTCCACGACAATGGGACTATTCTCCAAGGTACCGACGCCCAATATCACTGACCTCACCCTACAGCTCAAAATCAGGGAGCGCAGCGGTGACAACATTGAAATGGCATCGTCATTCTTTCCCGCAGAATGGTTTCCCCAAAGCGGCATACAGCTGACATGGCCACATGCCGGAACCGACTGGAAAGACATTCTGGAAGATGTCACGAAATGCTACATCAAGATGGCCTTTGAAATCAGCACGGAGGAAAAGTTGCTCATTGTCAGTCCCGACATTGCTTCTGTCAGTTCACTGCTGTCCAGGCAATTGCCGAAGAGGGCTGTGGAAAACATCATTTACTGTCAGTGCCCCACCAACGACACATGGGCCCGCGACCACGGATTCATCACCGTCTTTACGGAAGGCAGGCCCAGGTTACTGGATTTCAGGTTCAACGGCTGGGGCGACAAGTTTCCGTCGGCCCTGGACAATGCCATCAACCAACACCTGTACCACAGCGACCTGCTGCGTGGCGACTATGTCGACTGTCTGGATTTTGTCCTGGAAGGCGGTTCCATAGAAAGCGACGGCAAGGGCACCCTGCTCACCACCTCCGACTGTCTGCTGCATCCCAAGAGAAATCCCCGGATGAGCCGCGCTGACATTGAGGAGAAGCTGAAAAGACTGTTGCATGTACGTCGCATCCTATGGCTCGAACACGGGCATCTGGCAGGCGACGACACCGACGGCCATATTGACACCCTTGCCCGCCTATGTCCCGATGACACCATTGTCTACACCCAATGCACCGACAAGCACGATGAGCACTACGGAGAGCTACAACTCATGGAACAAGAACTCAAGGAACTGCGCACCCTGCAGGATATGCCATACCGGCTGGCCAGCCTGCCGCTGCCCGACCCCATTGAATGCGACGGCGAGCGGTTGCCGGCCACATACGCCAATTTCCTTATCATGAACAACAAGGTGCTTGTGCCCACATACAACCAACCCCACAACGACGAGGCTGCCATCAGAAGCATCCAGGCAGTGTTTCCACGCCACGAAATCAAGGGGATAGACTGCAGGGCACTCATCAGGCAACACGGAAGCCTGCACTGCTCCACAATGCAGTTTCCTGCCAACATCATAAAATAACCATCTCTCAACTCTATGCAAAACAAGATTATCAAAGCAGGTATCATCCAACAGCACAACACTGCCGACATCACCGACAACCGCAACAGACTGTCGGAAAAAATCAAGACACTGGCACAGCAGGGAGCCGAACTTGTAGTATTGCAGGAACTCCACGACTGCATGTACTTCTGTCAGACTGAAGACGTCGGAACATTTGACCTCGCTACGACAATCCCCGGAGAGGTCACGGACTTCTACTCCCAGATAGCGGCAACATGCCACACAGTGCTCGTCACATCGCTCTTTGAACGCAGGCAGCCAGGACTGTACCACAACACTGCCGTCGTATTTGAAAAAGACGGCAGCATCGCCGGAACCTACCGCAAGATGCACATTCCCGACGACCCCGGCTACTACGAAAAATTCTATTTCGCTCCCGGCGATATCGGGTTTGAACCCATACAGACCAGCATAGGCAAACTGGGAGTCATGGTATGTTGGGACCAATGGTATCCGGAAGGAGCACGGATCATGGCCCTGAAAGGAGCCGAACTGCTTATCTACCCCACCGCCATAGGCTATGACGCCAACGACAGCCGTGAGGAACAGCAACGCCAGAGAGAAGCATGGATAACCATACAGCGCAGCCATGCCGTTGCCAACGGAGTGCCCGTCATCAGCGTCAACCGGACAGGATTCGAACCTCATCCCGACAATCCCGCACAAGGCATACAATTCTGGGGCAGCAGCTTTGTCGCCGGACCACAAGGCGAGTATCTCTGCCAATGCAGTCAGGAAAAAGAGGAAACCGCCATCGTAGACATTGACATTGACAGAAGCGAAACAGTAAGAAGATGGTGGCCCTACCTCAGAGACAGAAGAATCGATGCCTATTCTGACATTTTGCAACGTTGCATCGACAAAACAAGACACAATTAAAATATAATTTCAGAAAACTATACATTTTTAATATTTACACAAGAAAAAATATGAATTTTGTAAATTTTTAGCAAAAATAATATACACAATTCAATTTTTATACTTACTTTTGCAACAGAAATCAAGACATAACACCTGATGAGTAGGATTCGCTTTACCAAAATGCATGGAGCCGGCAATGATTATATATATGTATACACCCCGGAGAACCCCATCGGAGATCCCTGCAAGGCAGCATTGGAATGGAGCAGGTTTCACACCGGCATCGGCAGTGACGGACTCATCCTGATAGGGCAGTCAGATGTAGCCGATTTCTCCATGAGGATGTTCAACAATGACGGTTCAGAGGGCAAGATGTGCGGAAACGGCATCCGCTGTGTCGGGAAATATGTATACGACCACCATCTTACCACAGACAGGAGAATCAGCGTTGAGACTCTCGCAGGAATCAAGATAATAGAATTACACGCCGGTCCCGAGGGCAGCATATGGGGAGCCACCGTAGACATGGGCGAGCCCATCATGGCAGACAAACTCCAAATAGCAACCCCCGACGGCAGCATGCAGCAAGGCAGCATCAGCATCGCTGACAAGACATACACGGCAACCTTTGTATCCATGGGCAGCCCCCACTGCGTAATATTCGTTGATGATATCAGCCGTATCCGGCTGGCAGAGGAGGGAGCCGCCATAGAGCAGAGCAGCCTGTTTCCGCAAGGATGCAACATAGAGTTTGCACAAAAGCTCAGCAACGACACCATCCGCGCCAGAGTATGGGAACGGGGCTCAGGCATCACCCTGGCATGCGGCACAGGAGCATGCGCCGTAGCCGTAGCTGCCAGGCTGAACGGCATGACGACAGGCAAAAGCACTATAGCAATGGACGGAGGCGACCTGACAATAGACTGGAACCGGGAAAACAACCATGTATACATGACCGGGCCCGCCGTCACAGTATTTGAAGGCGAAATCAACATATAATAATTATAAACAGTCAATTTAAGAACTCGCTCTGAACGAAGGCGACCATTTATCAACTTCAACAAGTAAAGAGCACAAAAAAATTATTATGGCAAACTTAAGATTCAACGTTGTTGAAAAAGCTTTTGAGAAAAAAGCCCTGGAGATTAAGACTCCCGAAGAAAGACCGTCGGAATACTTCGGAAAGTATGTATTCAACCAGCAGAAAATGTTCCAGTATCTGCCCTTAGACGTATACACCAAGTTGCGCGACGTCATCGACAATGGTTCATATCTGGACCTGGAAGTAGCCGACAAGGTTGCCGCAGGCATCAAGAAATGGGCCATCAGCATGGGAGTCACCCACTGCACACACTGGTTCCAGCCCCTTACCGAAGGCACTGCAGAAAAGCATGACGCCTTCCTTGAACACGACTACAAAGGCGGCATGATTGAGGAATTTACCGGCAAGGAACTCGTACAGCAGGAGCCCGACGCATCCTCTTTCCCAAGCGGCGGCATCCGCTGCACATTCGAAGCACGCGGTTATTCGGCATGGGATCCATCCTCTCCCGTTTTCATCATCGGAGACACCCTGATGATTCCTACCATCTTCATCTCCTACACCGGTGAGGCTCTTGACTACAAGGCTCCGCTGAAAAAGGCTTTGGCTGCCGTCAACAAGGCTGCCACGGAAGTATGCCATTACTTTAACCCGGAAGTCAAGAAGGTGCAAGCCAATCTTGGATGGGAACAGGAATATTTCTTAGTTGACGAAGGGCTTTACGCCGCCCGACCCGACCTCCTGCTCACCGGCCGCAGCCTGATGGGACACGACTCGGCCAAGAACCAGCAAATGGAGGACCACTACTTTGGCGCCATCCCGACCCGCGTGGCCGAATTCATGAAAGACCTGGAGATACAGGCTCTCGAATTAGGCATCCCCTGCAAGACACGCCACAACGAGGTGGCTCCCAACCAGTTTGAACTGGCACCGATATACGAAGAATGCAATCTGGCAGTTGACCACAATATGCTCATCATGTCACTGATGCGCAAAGTAGCCCGCAAACACGGTTTCCGCTGCCTGCTTCACGAAAAACCCTTCAAAGGAATCAACGGCAGCGGAAAGCACTGTAACTGGTCGCTTGCCACCGACAACGGCATATTACTGCACGCTCCGGGAAAAGATGCATTAGGGAGCCTGCGCTTCATCACCTTCGTCGTGGAGACACTGATGGCCGTCCACAAGCACAACGGACTGCTGAAAGCGTCTATCATGAGCGCCAGCAACCAACACAGACTTGGCGCAAACGAAGCACCACCTGCCATTATTTCCTCATTCCTTGGCAAGCAACTGACCGAAGTGTTGAAAAAAATCGAAACATCCACGTCTGACACGATGGAGACCATCAAGGGAAAAGAGAAACTCCATCTGGATATCCCACAGATACCCGACCTCAGCATAGACAATACCGACCGCAACCGCACGTCACCTTTCGCCTTCACCGGAAACCGCTTTGAATTCCGCGCTGTAGGCGCTCAGGCAAACTGTGCAGCTGCCATGATTGTACTCAACACGGCTGTAGCCGAAGCCCTGACAGACTTTAAGGCAAGGGTTGACCAACTCATCGCAAAAGGCATAGACCAAAATGCAGCCATCCTGGACATTCTGCGCAAAGACATCAAGGCCATCAAGCCCATTCACTTTGAAGGCAACGGCTATTCCGACGAATGGAAAGCAGAAGCCCAGAAGCGCGGGTTAGACTGCGAAACAAGCTGCCCGATAATATACGACAACTATCTCTCAGAGTCTTCCGTCAAGATGTTTGAAGATATGAATGTCATGAAAAAATACGAACTTGAGGCCCGCAACGAAATCAAGTGGGATACTTTTACCAAAAAGATTCAAATTGAAGCACGCGTCTTCGGAGACTTGGCCATGAACCACGTCATCCCAATTGCCACACGCTACCAGAGCATGCTCATTGACAATGTACACAAAGTTGCTGATATTTTCGCGAAAGAAGAAGCCCAAAAGCTCAACGCTGACAACATGGCACTGATTTCCAAAATTTCATTGCATACAAGCTACATCATCGAGCACGTACACAAGATGGTAGAAGCCCGCAAGGTCGCCAACAAGGTTGAAGACACGCGCGAAAAAGCTATCCTCTACCATGACAAGGTAGCCCCCTTCTTTGAAAGCATACGCTATCATATCGACAAGCTCGAACTGATTGTCGCTGACGACATGTGGACCCTTCCCAAATACCGTGAGTTACTATTTATCAGATAGCCGCCGGTATCGTTTCATGACAATATCCGAAAAGCCGTTGTAACGGACAGCCCAGAAAGTTTCTCCGCTATACCGCTTAATACAAAATGCAGCCGCCACAGCAATATACTGCGACGGCTGCATTCTGTATCCGGATACGCTTGCCGATTACAAGGTTATCTCCACTATATTCTGCTTCTTATCCCTTACATATTTCACTTCCACAGTGTCTCCCGGACGATGGCGGGCCAAAGCCTCCTGCAAATCAGTAAAACTGTTTACGACACGTCCACCCAGAGAAACGATAACATCATAAGGCTTCATGCCGGCTTTCTCGGCGGGACTGCCTGACAAGACCTCTGCCACCAAGACACCCTGACGCACGCCGAGTTTTGTTATCAGTGCCCTCATCTGCGCCATCTGCTTATCATCCATTTTAAGATCTGTGCCCAGCGTCCCTCCTGAGATTCCCAGGACAGCGCGCTGCACCTTCCCAGTCGTTTTCAGGTCATAGACCACTTTCTTCATAATCGACGTCGGTATAGCGAATCCGTATCCGCTATAGGAACCCGTAGGAGAATACAACATGGCATTCACGCCGACAAGCTGTCCGTGGACATTGACCAAGGCACCGCCTGAATTTCCAGCGTTGATCGCTGCATCGGTCTGGATAAAGCTCTGTATTGCCGGCGTCTTGCCGTCAGACGATGTCGTGCTCAGACTCCTCGCCTTGGCACTCACGATTCCTGCCGTTACCGTTGAGTTCAGTTCAAAGGGATTACCCACGGCAAGCACCCACTCTCCTACTTTCAGTTCATCAGAATTACCTATCGGTATCGTCGGGAAATCGTCTCCCTTTATCTTTATCAGTGCCAGGTCGGAAGCGGCATCCGTTCCTATCAGTTTTCCGCTGAAAGTACGTTCATCATTCAGTTTAACGGCAATCTCATCCGCTCCGTCTACGACATGATGGTTTGTCACGATATAGCCATCCTTGGAAATAATCACGCCAGAACCAAAGCCTATACGCGGCTGAGTCTGTATCTGGTATTGCTGTCCGCGGCCATTGCCGAAAAAGAAATCCCAAAAGCCGGGTGCTTCTTCAACTATCTGAGTGCGGCCAGACTGCGTTGCCTTGATATGTACCACCGCATGCACTGCTGCCTCTGCGGCACCTGTCATATCCACCGGCCGCGGGTCGCCTATTTCGGATGTCTTTTTTACTGACTGTTCGTTTTGGCTGAACATGTCATTAAAAGGACTGTCTTCCTTATTCTCTTTCTGGCAAGAACTGAATCCCATCGCCAGCAGAACCGATATTAGCATTACCTTGTTCTTCATACTGTTTTTGTTTTAGATTTATACGCAGTACAAAGATGCAAATATCGTACCGAAACAAACTGCCGGCAAACAATATTTTTCAGCCATTTAACAAAGATTAATCAAATTGGGGGTTATAGCCTTCTTTTTGACGACTAATCCTCAGGACGGGCTTTCTGCAGACCATCCCGGGCGAGACTAGGGATTCCCGCCGCCGCGAGCACCTTTATTCACGGGGCCCGGCATCCTGCGTAAAATCTATCGTACTGCCTGCCGACGGCTCATTTTCTGCCGTCTCTTCTGCGGGAGCCTCTGCTTCCCCCTCTGCCGGAGATTCCTCTGCCGGCTCAGGCTCTGTTGTCTGGTCAACTATCTCGGGGGTGTCTTCCACGGTTTCGGTTTCCGGGGATGCTTCTGCCTTTTTACTTTCGTTGGCAATCATGCGGTATACCTTGCGGAAACGTATGGTGTAAACCAATTCCGTCAACGCATACACGATGTTGGCAACACCTAAAATTTTTATGGCGTCTTCTGCAACCTTCATCGGATGCAGCAGTACAAACAGGCCGGCAACGCAGAGCAACGTGGGAATAACATAATATCCCACTCCTATATGCACATATTTGCGAAAGTGCAGGATATTGACAACACCCATGATACCTACCAGCAGCAATGCGGCTGCCAACACATACATCAGCCATACCTTGAACGTCTCAGGCATCAGCAGCAGAAACAGCCCGAGCACCACGCTGCCAATCCCTACGACCGGCAGCAGCACCCGGCTTGTCTCACCCTTGGTGTAGGCCTTGAAAAACGTTGCTATTGAAACCAGTCCTGGAATCAGGAACAGAATACCGATGGTCATCACGAGCCACGCCGATATCTTGTCGGGGAAGGCTATCATCAATATGCCCACAAGCAGAAAGCTCAGGGAACGAAAAATTACCGACTGTACGCTTCTCATAGTACCTTTTTAACTGTTAAAATAATAGAGGAACACAGCGATGCCTTCCAGGGCATTCTTGCGCTGTCCTTCTATCTCGATCGTAAATTTTATCTCTGCCTTGCATACCCCGCGCAGATTCTGGATAGAATGCAGTGATGCCACCAGACGTATCCTCTGCCCCGAGAGCACGGCCTGGCCGAATTTCATCTTGTCCATTCCATAATTAATCATCATCTTCAGATTGTTCACCTCTATTATCTGGTTCCACAGATAGGGCAGCATTGAAAGCGTGAGGTAGCCGTGAGCTATGGTACTCTTAAAAGGGCTTTCCACCTTGGCCCGCTCGGTGTCGACATGTATCCACTGGTGATCCAGGGTAGCATCTGCAAACATATTTATACGCTCCTGAGGCAGATCAACATAATCAGAAACACCCAACTGCTGCCCCAGGTAAGACTCAAATTCCTCGTATGAGTTGATTACTAACTTTTCCATATAGTTATATCTAATTCCTGTTAAATTGTAAATTACAAAAGTAAGTTTTTTTATCTTAACAGCCAAATTTATATTCCTTTTTCACGGCTGTCCGGGCATACGGCCTCCGGTTCCGGGAGGAAGGGGGGCAGGAAGCCGCTCTTCTCGGAAATGGCATTAACCGGCCTGTAATCCAATATTTTACGAAAACAGGCATTCAGGGTGGAAAAAAAACTTCTGCAATTATTGCCTTCCTGGCATAGTTCAAAAGCCTAAAAGTAAGTACCTTTACACAATAATTCCGATAAAAGAAACTTATGAAACACCGACTGACCACCCTGCTGTTCTCCATTCTTTCACCGGCGGTATGCTGCCTTGCACAGGTATTGACCGGGCATGTCACAGATCATAAGACCGGCGAGGCGCTGCCGTTTGTCAACGTACATTACGAAGGCACGTCTACGGGTGTCAACACCGACATGCAGGGAAAATATTCCATCAAGAAACTTGTCGGCAAGAAGTTGACTTTCTCCTACGTAGGATATGAGAAGCAGATACTCCCCATTGCTTCAACAACCGACGAACTGAACATCCGCATGAAGTCAGCCACCATAGAGCTCGCGGGAGCCAAGGTGCAGGCCAAGAAGCAGAAATACAAACGCAAAGAGAATCCGGCAGTAGAATTCATGCGCCGCGTCATTGCCGCCAAGAAGAGCAGCGACATCAAGCAGCAGGATTACTTCAGCTACAACCTGTACCACAAGACCACCTTTGCCATCAATGATTTCACCGAAAAAATCTTTGACGAAGGGAAATTCAAGAACATGTCCTTCCTGAAGAATCACGTAGAGGTCAATCCCGAGACCGGCAAACTCACACTGCCGGTATCCGTGCACGAGGAAACCTCCAAATACATCTACCGCAAGAAGCCCCATTCCGAGAAACGCATCATTACCGGCAAGCGCGAAGCCGGCATCAACAAGATGTTCAATACGGGCGACATCATGGACAAGCTGCTCGAGGACTGTTTTCAGGGCGTCAACATCTATGACGACAATATCCGCCTGTTCCAGCATCAGTTCGTGAGTCCCATCGCTACCCACAATGCCATCACCTTCTACCACTATTTCCTGGCCGACACCATGAATGTCGACGGCCACAGGTGTATTGAGGTCGACTTCGCTCCCGCCAATCCCCAGGACTTCGGGTTCACAGGCTGCCTGTTTGTCTATGCCGACTCCACCTACAGGGTCTACAAGGCCACGCTGAATATTCCCACCAAGTCAGACGTCAACTTCGTTGAAGGGCTGGAGGTTGAGCAGGAGTTCACGACATTGCCTTCAGGAGCCCAGATTCTGTCGGCCGACAATATGATTGCCCAGCTGCGCGTAACCGAGTTCCTTACCAAGTTTGAAGTCGTGCGCAGCACCCACTATACCGATTTCTCCACCTCAGAGATTCCCGACAACACCTTCAAGTTCATGGGGACCGAGATGGTTGAAAACAATGCCATGATGCGCGACGACACCTTCTGGGAGCAAAACCGCCCTGTCAAGCTCAACAATTCTGAAAAATCCATGGACAACATGGTCAAGGACTTTGAAAACATGAAGCACTTCAGGATCGGCATGCTCATACTCAAGACGCTGGTCGAGAACTTCATTGAAACGAGCACCGACCCCGCCAAGCCCAGCAAGTTTGACTTCGGACCTGTCAACACCGTCATCACCAGCAATTTCGTCAACGGCCTCCGCTTGCGCCTGAGCGGACAGACAACAGCCAACCTCAACCCCCATCTCTTTGCCAAAGGCTATGTGGCATACGGCTTCAAGGACAAGCGTTGGAACGGGCTGGGCGAGCTGACCTACTCATTCAACAAAAAAGCCTACCTGCCGCGCGAATTTCCCATGCACAACATCACCGCCAGCTATCAGGCCGACGTCATGTCGCCGTCCGACAAATTCCTGCCCACCGACAAGGACAACGTCTTTACCATGCTGAAATGGAACAAGGTAGACCAGATGATGTACTTCAAACGCTACCGCCTCCGCTACGAGCACGAATACAACAACGGCCTGCGCCTGGAAAGCGAGTTCCGCAAGGAGGAAGACGAGCCGACAGCCAAGCTGTTCTACCAGCCTCTTGACGGCAACGGTGCGCCATCGCCTGCAGCCGCCGACCATATCAGCAAGCTGCATACCACCGAACTGCGCCTGGGTGCCTACTTCCAGCCCCATGCCAAATACATGAACACCAAGCAACGCCGCATCCAGGTCAACAAGGACTCTCCCATCTACGAACTCTACCAGACCTTCGGTTTCAAGAACCTCTTGGGCGGAGACTACAACTACAGCCTGACCGAAGCCAGTGTCTACAAGCGTTTCTGGGTACCGGGAGCCGGCAAGATTGACGCCAAGCTGCAAGTGGGGGCCGAATGGAACAAAGTACCCTATCCGCTTCTCATCATGCCAGCCGCCAATCTGTCATACGTCGTCCAGACCTACAATTTCAACATGATCGACAACATGGAATTCCTCAACGACCGCTATGCCTCGCTCATGATAAACTGGGACCTGAACGGCAAGATTTTCAACCGCATCCCCCTGTTCCATAAACTCAAATGGCGCGAAATCGTAGGCTGTAACCTCCTGTGGGGAAAACTGACCGACAAGAACAACCCCTTCCTCCATCCCGATGACAGCCAGCTGTACTATTTCCCCGGCCACTTTGACGCCAACGGGAACTACCAGTACTCATCCTATGTCATGGATGGCGGGAAACCCTATTGCGAAGTCTACTTCGGCATCCACAACATCTTCAAGGTCCTACGTGTCCAAGCCGTCAGGCGACTGACCTACATGGACAACATCAATGCCAAGAAATGGGGATTCCGCGTCATGCTGCACATCAGTTTCTGACCATCCCCTACACCAATAATTTCCACATTCAGGCTTTCAGAGGCTGCCCTACAGCCTCTGAAAGCTATTTTTATCCCCTGCAGTTTTATGTTCACCGTCGCAGAACATACGTTCATCGACGGTGAACGTATGTTTCGCATCGCTGAACGTACATTCACCATCGGTAAACATAAACCCTCCCGGCACTTCCTGCAGTTTTCAACGCCAGTTTTCCAATATGGCCTGCCGAAGGGAGCTGATCCAGCCGCCAGTCCACGACAGGCACCCTGCCTATACCGTTCACACTGAACACGCTGAAAAAAAATACCACCCCAAAATACATACATTTAAAAAAATATATACATTTGCAATAATAAACATAACAAAAAAAGGACTTCGCATGAAACGACATGTAAGAATATGGGCAGCTGCCATCATCCTGCTCATGGGAACTGTATGCGGATATGGGCAGAATACTATTTACATTTATGACCATGTAAAATACGGCTACGGTAACGTATATGATTTAAATAGTTATACAATTTCGAGTATTGACTTGCTGTCTATATCCTCAGTCCATATCCTCAATGAAATTCCCTACACAAAAAATGAATACAGACCCGTAAAATACATATTCCCAGAGGCTTTTTCCGGATGCTACAACCTGAAAACAATACAACTCCCCAGCAATATCACCCATATAGGTGAGCGCAGTTTTATTAATTGCTACAACCTGAAGTCCATAACGCTTTCCGATTCCCTGAAAAAAATTTTTCACCATGCTTTCGTCGGATGTCCTTCTTTGCAGTCTATAGCCTTTCCTCCCAACATGATAAGCATCGGAGAATATTGTTTCAGCGGGTGCACCTCTTTGAAATCAATAACATTCTCTGACAACGTCCAAATCTACAACAATGCTTTTGAGAGATGCAAGTCACTGAAATCACTGGCAATACCACGCAACGTCAAGATTGGAACTGAGGCTTTCCGAGATTGCACGGGACTGACGTCGGCCAATTTTTCCTCCGATGTCTCCATCGGGAAGGAGGCTTTCATCGGTTGCACGGGACTCGTGT